>JAAEPD010000349.1 GCA_024222455.1 Aureispira sp. | reverse complement strand
GTTGGAAAAACTAAAGTTTGTCCATCAACTTAATCATTTTGCAATGAAGTCTAAAATTTACCTTGCTGCTAATAAAGCAGCTTTCAATGAACTTAATACATTAAAAATGGCTAATCCATCTTTTGCGTAACATCAGTTATATAAGATTATATTTGAACAACTTGCAACAAAGAGAAAGAAGATCAACATGGAAAATTATTGGTACCCTATAGCCTTAGCCAAAGAGCTCAAAAAAGCTCCTAAATGCTATTATTTGCTCAACCAAAAAATTGTGGTTTATAGAAGCCCTCATGGTATTGTTGCTCAAAAAGACAGCTGCCCACATAGAAAATTTCCGCTATCTGCTGGCAAAATAGTAAATGGTCGGCTACAGTGTGGTTATCATGGTTGGGAGTTTGACGATAAAGGCTTTCTGACAGAAGTTCCTGGCATGGGAACGCAACTCAACAGTAAATGTAGCATGCTCAACACCTATAGCGCTCAAGAGTATGAAGACCTTATTTGGGTTTGTCTAGAGGAAAATGTTGCTTTCAAGCCCTACCAAAAGGACCTTTTGAAAGACAGAAAACTATACTCTTTCAAAACAACGATAATTGGAGACACTGCAGATATACTCGAAAACTTTTTAGACCCCTTGCACACAGCATTTTTGCATGATGGTATCATTCGAAGCAAGGGTAAAAGAAATTTAACTCACGCAGAAATAAGAGCTATACCTCACGGAGTTGAGGCTAAATACACTGAAGAATCTAATCAAACAGGTTTAATCGGAAACCTGTTTGGGAGGAACATTACACACAGTTTTGGGAGGTTGACCAAAGGCAATATTATTGACTTAGAATTCCACTCCAAAAATGGAATTGATATGACTAATCGTTTTATTATTGTTCCTACTCAAGGAGATGAAAATCTATTTTTTTCACAAATAACATTCAGAAAAACTTTTTTGCCAATTTGGTTCAAATATGCTGTTGTTTCACCCTTTTTCTACATCGCTCTACAACAAGACAAAAAAGGCATAAAACAACAGTTAGACAACAAACATCATTTCAAAGAGGATAAGCTTAGAAGCACCTATTTGGACATAATGAAACCCTATATTGACAGAATGTTAAATCAGGAAGAACTTAAGGTCATAGAAAAGGATATTGAAATGCATTTATAGTTAAAACTTTAGCTTCCTAACGCCCATTCAAACGAATCTTTTTAGCACCTTTTTCTATAGCTTTATTAATATAGTTAATAAGAGCACAAATATCATGACCTAAATTCCACTCATCATCCAATATTTTTAGTTTATCCGAAAATACATAGTCGCACCAAAGAATGTCTTCATCAAGGTCTGGGTAATACTTTTGATATAGCTCATACTTATCCTCTGCTGTCTCAAACTCTAGAATTATTTGCCCACTGCCAATATTCATAAAATAGGCTTTATCTGGGCCATACTCTCCTTCTTTTAAGACAATCTGCTCAGCTAGATTAGGTATGCTACATAAATTATTAAACAGCTGGGTAAACTTCTCTTTCACTTGAAGTATATCTTGCCAAGAATAGTTGTTTTTTTTCAGATAATCCTGCATATAATCAGCATCTTCAAATGTCTGGCAATGATATAGAGGCATTATACTATCAAAATTTACTTGGCCAAGCTTTTCTATTTGATCAAAGATAGCAGGATATTGATCAAATAATGCTGTAATACCTCCTCCCATCAACCCATAAAAGTCTTCAGAAAATTCGACTCGTTCTGGCCCTTTGTAGCCTAAATCTGTAATAGAGTAGATATAATGAGAAGGCATAAATAAAGCAAATTTAGAATTTAAGCTAAGCTCTCTTTAGACATCTTCTGAGCTATTGTTCCGCCTATCCAAGCCATAGGAATATAGGCTATAAGAATATCAGCTACAGCAAACCATGTTGGCCCAGGAAGCATATAGTTGACAGCAATTCCTCCTAACAGGAATATTCCACCAATAACCAATGCAAATCTCATTTTGTGTTTGAATACTATTATTCCAGCAATAAATGCCCCAATCAAAGTACCCAGAGCATGTGCTAAAAAGGGGAAAATAAAATATTTAGGCTCCAAAGTAGGTATAATTGCCGCCAATGCATCCATATCATTAGGATCAACACCTTCTATTGGCATTAGAGTATACCCCATTTGAATAAGTCCCATATTAACAGCACTTCCTATTAGCCAGCCAGCAATCACAGCTAAAACATTCCTCATTATCGGATTCATAGTAGTTTTATGTCTAAAATTATTTAAGGATATTGATAAGGCTCATTATTATAGGCCATTTCTCTTATATTTTCTAATACTCTTTTCATATAAGTCTTCCAAAATGTCTTTGCAAACAACCAATTGAAAGGATATAACAGCTTAACATCAGAATGTAAGGTGTAAGTATATTCTATTTCAATTTTATTTGGCTCTATCTCTTTTGTACTCCACTCCCCTACAAATCTAGAGAATCCCATCATCCATGATTGAAAATCGCTTACCTCTATTTTCCAATATTGATTTTCGATTCGTTCTATCACTTTATCCATAGACCCAAAACCACCTTTTTGTGTTAGAGATTTAGCCACAAATACTTTTTTACTATGACCTGGTTGTCCCCAATTTTTATCCTCTGTACAATGTGTGACTTTTGGCATAAGACCATAACCTGTGTGAACTTTAGAAACATCACAAAGCATAGGTGTTTTAAATGCTCTTTCTAGAGAACATTCATAAATTGTTTTTACTGTTACTCTTGTAATCATTTAGAATTTTTTCAAATACACAATGAAACAGTTTAGTTCTACTTGTAATAAAACTAAACCTAAATATAACACAATTTGATTCAAATGACACAATTTTGTGCAAACAAATTTTTTTCACTCCTCTCCCAATAATAGAATCAACACCTAACTGTTGAAAAAAAACAGATATAAAGCTCCCTAAAGTAGTCATTTCTAGACATTTGAAGACTTTCCATCAACAAGTCTAATATATTTTTTTGTATTATTTTAGAATAAATTGGATATTAGCATCAGAACACCTATTCAAACAACACTTAAATGACATTCCATCCATGAACAAAATCATACAATTTTTCAGAGATTTAATTGACGACAAAGAGTTTGTTACCTTTTATTCCACTTATGGTTATAGAGAAGGTGACAACTGGAAAATCCCTATGCGCTATTGGGTGCATGAACCACGTGAATTGGCAGAAGGACTATTTTCTATGATCGCTTCTAGTTTAGGGGCAGAAAACGAACTTGAAGAAAAAAACTTCAACTCTCGTATGGCACATTTAGTGGCAGATAGTGAGTCTAGAGAAAAGGTTTTGTTTCAATTTGATGATGATCCTCTCCACAAAGATTGGCATTTGACAGATGAAGAAGGGGATTTCCCAAAGACTAACTTTAATGGGGTGGTAGAAGGCGTACTTACCCTACCCGATTCGGTAGCTCAAAAATTACTAGAAGCACAAGGTTCTAAAGATGGTTGGTTATCCTTCCATGCTACATCCAATGAGCATAATGGCGCTGGGCGTGTTCGGCTAATTGAACCAGAAGGCATTTCGGTAGTCTCAGATATTGATGATACTATCAAAATCACAGAGCTTCCAGCTGGAAGCAAAATTGTAGTTCAAAATACCTTCTTCCATGATTTTGCGGCAGCACCAGGCATGGCAGAAAGCTATCGATCTATGGAGAATACAGTGTTCCATTATGTATCTGGAGGGCCATGGCAACTATTTCTTCCTTTGCTAGATTTCATAGATAAAGAGGGCTTCCCAGAGGGCACTATGCATATGAAAAGTGTGCCTAAAAATCTCCTATCTCCTAAAACATGGAGTGATCTTTATAAGCTAATAAAAGGTGGTGCAACGGTTGGGCAGAAACTTGTTCAGATTGGTACAATACTAGAACATTTTCCAAACCGTAAGTTTATTCTTATTGGTGATTCGGGAGAACATGACCCCGAAATTTATCGTAAAATACATGAAAAATTTGGTGATCAAATTCAAGAAATCCGAATCCGTGATGTGATTAATGCAAGAGAAAACAATCCAGAACTTCTAAAAGGGATGACCATTATAGAAGCTCCTACAATCCAAGAAGGTGTTTCACAGTTTGAGTAACCTTATAGGCTATAAGAAATAAGTTAAGCAAAAATCATTTTCCAAAAATGACTAGAAGGGGTAATATACAAGTATGTTGCCTCTTCTTCCTTTTGTTGTTCATAGGTCTTAATCAATTTCTCTAAACTGATTTTTTCCTCATCTAAGCGTTCTCTAGCTGCATGAAAAACTTCCATATTTTTCTGAAGTAACAAATACTGTTTTTGTTGTTCCTCAGTCAGTTTCACAGAGGCTAGCTTCAATATTTTTTGTTTCACATCATTAGCCAACAAACTACATTCTTCTATTATTGCTTTATACTGGTTTTCATACTCTTTATGTATAACTTGTTCTTCGTTCAAACGTCTTTCAAGTATCTTTTCTAGAATAGAGATTCCCTCTTTATATTTTTGCTTGATTCGCTGAGCTTGCTCTTCATATTTATCAGCTAACTGACTCATAGATAACTTATAAGCTTTGTACAATTGTTTTCGATCGGCTTGCATCTCTTCCAAACTAGTTTCTAACTTCAAGAGTAATTTCTGGCGTTGCCTTAAATACTCCTCATAATATTTTTCCTCAATCATACGCTCCATATTCGCAGGCACTATATTGTGCTCATGCTCCCTAAGATCTATCCACCATTTCACTAAATCATGAATCTGATAATATTTCAATGGTGTTATGGAATGCTTTTCACTGCTTTTGAGTACAACTTCTCCTTTTTGGCTTATTTTTTCAATCTCATCAATTTGTTCAATTTCATGTTCAGCCAACCATTCTAAAATAGGTTCTTTGAAACTCAACAAATATTTATCTGCATGCATAGACACATCTCCCATTTTATGCCCTGCATTTTTATTCATTCGTTTTTCCTGCAATTTCAGTTCTGCAAGCTGTTTTTTATCTAAAGAAGCTTTTAGATGCGCCAGTTCAGTACGTATTTCTTTCTCCTTTTCTTTTTCCTTTTCTTGCAAAAGAGTCAACTCTTTTTCTATTGTTTGCTGCTGCTCTATCAAGCCCTTTTCCTCATCATCATTAATAGCTGCTTGAATAGACTCTATTTGCTGAAACTGTAGGTTTGATAACTCTTCATCTAAAGAAACTGCATCATAAAACAAAGATTTTCCACGCATTTCATTATCATACTTCTGTACTAATCTCTGATAAGCAGCCTTTTCATATTCTAACAAAACTTCAACATCTTTATCCTTTCTTACTAAGAGTTTGTACAACTTATCTAACTCTATCTTATAACGATGCTGATTTTCATCCACCTTTCTTTTCAAATAGTCGATCAACTGAGAATGATCTTTTTGCAAGTTCATGTAAAACTCATGCAAATAATTTTGGATACCATAGACTTTACTGCGTCCTTGCTCATATTCTTTTTTAGCCTGAATAGCCAAGCGTTTCACTTCCTTTTTTTCTTGATACTCCTTCTGTTTAGATAGATTGAGACCACTACTATATCTTGCTATTACTACCAAAACAAGTCCTATTGCTAAAAACAAAAAATTACTCTTAGCCACTAAAAAATATAGCCCTGCTGCCAAAAATATAATCCCCAACAAAAAGAAAATTCGCACCCCTAATGCTCCAGAAAAAGGACCTTCAAAAATTTTTAGTTTATCCTCATCCATTTTGAAAGCATTCCAAGTTTGTTTAGCCAATGCTAACTTACTCTTAGGACTATCAGGAGGTGGAGTTGACAACACAGGCATATTATGAGATAAATGCACAGGCATTTTAAACAACTCTGAAGGCATAGCCTGTCGTACTGTTAAGTCTAGTAACTGCAACAAAACCGAACACCATTGATCGGCTCTTGGTCGAGCAGTTGGCTTTTGATGTCCGTCCACAAAGCAACTTATAAATAAGGCTTGCAATTTTCGGTTAAGCTTCCGAAAAGGCTCATGCATAGTAGGTATTGTATGAAAATAATCTCGAAGATCACTCCTATACACAAACAGTCCATTTTCTATTTTTTGCGCTAAGCTATTTGCCTTGTCATAAGGTGGCAAACAAGAAGCAGCATAAGGATGAATACCAAAAAGTAGCTTATAAAAAATAACACCCAACCCAAACTGATCCCACTCTGCAAAACTAGTCGGATCATAATCCAAATCTTTTCGATAATGCTCTGGAGGAGTATATTCTGGTGTTGCTACAGGTGCATCATAAAGCTTTTGGCCATTCTTTATAATTTCGATAGAATCCACATCCACCAACCAAAGCATTCCATTAGGCTGAATAATTACATTATCAGGTTTCAAGTCAACCAATACATATTGCTGTGTGGCATGCAACTGATGCACCGCTGCCGCTAGATTAAAACAGACTTTCAAACGCAATCCTTCTGCTTCTGGGTCACTAAATCTAAATCTGCCCCAAATAGGGTTTATCTTTTTGGGCAACTGTGGAGTACACAGAACCTCCAATTTCTCGCCCTGAATCAAAGGCATCAGAAAACCCCAAAACTCATTTTTATCATCATACAACAAATCCACTACCCAAACCAAACGACTATCACTATCTCCTCTCTGAAATTGAGTAGAGGCAGGTGCATTATCCAACATATATTGCAATTTGGCCTCTCGTATAGGGCTACGTTTAGATTTGTGGTATATTTTAGCAGCGTAGTTCTTCCATTTGCTAGGAGAAACAATCTTATATAAATTGCCTTCTCCTCCACCTGCAAAAGGTTTCAGGCTAAGCCTTAACTTCTCTTTAGAATGTTTGGTATATAAGTATTTCCCCATAAGTTTTATAGTTTAAACCTTCTCCATTAACCACTGATTATAATCAAAATAATTCCATGCTCGTTGCTCCTCTTGCTTAATAGCAAGCAAATCCTTAGCAAAAGCAGTGTAAAGAGCTTTTTGCTTTTTAGATTCAACTGTATTTATTAGTTTCTTTATATACTTAAATAACAATTGTTCAAGCTTAGAAGGGCTTCGAAGCTTGGCATGAACTCTTTTTACCGCAGCGATTAAGCTATCTAACAATAAATAATTCCCCAGCTCAAAGTGAGTGATTAAATATAATCTATTTGTAGCAATCATTAGTTCTTCCAATAGATTTTTATATCGAGGTTGTCTAATTTTTTCTAGCCAACCTAATGACATCTCATAATTTTTATTTCTAAAATAAACATATGCTATAAGGTAATAAAAGGTCAATAAATAGTGTAAAGCAATCCTTTTTTTGTGCTTTGCAATCGATTTTTGCAATAAAGGTAAAATCTCTAATGCCTTATCAAACTCTCCTTGAGCAATATATACATTCAACTGCAAAGAATAAGTTAGCTCTAATATTTTAACCTCCAAATCAGGTATTCCCCTAAACTCTTTTTGTTTTGGCAAAGCTCTTAGTTTTAGAATTCCTTTTTCCAAAACCTCATAATTTTTCAAGAGGTGATTATCTATTAAATAATTATTGAGTGTTGCAATATACTGCTCTCGTTCTAGATTAATAATATAAGAGTTTTCTTCAAAAAGATTTAAGAGCTTTTGATTGTACTCTACAGCACCTTGAGCATCTCCCATCATAAACCTATATGTTGCCAAAGCCTTATAGTAATCTATTTGAGCAATTGGTTGTGTTGGCAACCCCATCACTTTCAACTCCTGACTTATTTGTTCTAATTGTTTGCTAGTTGTAGACTCTGCTACATTAACTTTAGCATAATGCATCCCTATTATTTCATGACTCTTTCTCCAATAGTCATTGCTTCTCGCTAAATTAAATAAGCCCTTTTCCAAGAAAAGATATGTTTTATCTATTTCTATTGGAGTTAATTGTTTTTGACTACGAAGTATCCTTCTCTGCATAGTGGTATACTCTGGAAGATAATCCCACAAGAAATGATCATCAATCCACTTTTTGACTTTCTTTAGCTCCTTTGTAGCTGATTTTAGTAATTTCTTTTGCCACAATATTTTAGCAAAATGGATATGTTTCTTTATCTTTTCTTCTATTGCATGGACTTGATGATAGTTATGCAAACTCTCTAAAACTTGTTGATATAGGTATCGTTTAGCTACTGCTAAATAATCCACATAGGAACTATCCTTCAATTCCACTTTGAGTTCCTGTTCATTGTACTTATCTTGAGACTCTATTCTATCAAATAGCTCAACATAATTATTCTGTTCACCTATAATATGACGATGAGCATATTGCTTGAAATATCTTTTTTCAGATTTTGTCAAGGATTTTATCAAAAAAAAGAGTTCTTCAGATGGTCTTTTCATTTAATTGACTTTTTATTTAAAAACCTCAAAACTTCTATTTTAGTTCAAAAAACTAAAACAAAACTCACTAAAGACTTTTTATTTATACTCAAAACTAAAATTGTTTTGACTCTTCAAAAGTAGCTTCTTTGTGTAGTCAATTCGATTTTACTTAAACGAGAAAATATAAAACATTATGAATCGTCTAACTTTTATTTGCTTATTGCTAGCTCCATATTTCTTAGGAGCACAAACTTCCACTTGGGAGCATTATAAAAATAATTTAGAAATTAATGATGTACTTATTCATCAAAATCATCTGTGGATAGCTACTGATGATGGGCTGTATAGTATGGATAAAACAAGCTCACAAGTACAACATTATACCCCAAGCAACTCTAGCTTACCAGACCTACATGTACAAACCCTCAGCAACGATGCCGCTGGAAATATATGGATAGGCACCTATGACTTAGCTTTAGTCAAAATCCCTGCAAACGGGGCAAACTGGGATGTCATTAACTACCCTAGCGCATCTTCATTTACAAACGTTTACTGTAGTAAAATTGATGCAACTGGAAATATTTGGATGGGCACCAATAGTGGTTTGATGCACTATGATGGTAACCAGTGGCAAACACACCCTATAACTTCAGGTGCTGTACCTGTTTGGGATATAGAAATAACGAGTACAGGCAAAATCTTTGCAGGGTCCTTCAATCTATTCAGCTTTGAAAATGGTGTTTGGACGGAGCTTGTAGATAGCAACCAAACTCATTCTTTTTTGACCTATAATGACCATGATCTTTATCTTGAAAATGATAATACACTATGGTTACTTCCTGCGGGAAATCCAGAAGGTATATTACGCTACCAAAATCAAACTTGGCAATCATGGAGCTTCAATAATGGAAGCTTGCCGATTAACCCAAAATTTGAGGATGTAAAGTTGGCTTTAAATCAAGCAGGGCAACTTTCTTACAATACCAATTCTAATAAATTAGTTTATTATGATGGTAGTTCTTGGCAAATAGACAGCAGCATTCAACACCAAGCTGTACAAAACATAGGTTTCCAAAATTTTGTAAATGACAACAATGGCAACCTATGGGCATTTGACAACAATACTATTATTCAACAAAACGCACAAGGCACTAGTACTCACCAAATCACTACACTACAAAATTTCAGTGGCTATGAGCAACTGATTCCTGATAACTTAGGAAATATGCTTTTATTGAGTCGCTACAGCTCTATTCCTTCCAAAAAAATAGAAAATGGCAACTGGTCTAACTTCTCTATTAGTACTCCTAACGGGAATATTGAGACATTCAATCATGCTGCTTTTGATGCAAACAACTACTTATGGGCAAGTGTTACACAAGGCAGCACTGGCAATAAAAGTACTGCTATAGTTCAACAAACAGCAACAGGTACTCTTATCCATGATAATGCTAGTTCTGGTGGTGTATTACCACTATACAACCAACAAAGTAATTATATAGGAGCATTTGGAACTATATTAATCAGTTCTACAGGTACAGTTTGGGTTCAATATGGTCCTAATCAAATTTTCCAATACAAAAATGGAGTTTGGTCTCAGATTAATATATCTGCATCAAATGTTATGATAGAAGAACTACAAGTTGACAATCTAGATAACTTATGGTGGTTAGATCATGTAACAACTTATCAAGGTGGTCAGTACACTCATAATCGTCAGCTAAAGAAGTACAATGGCACTTCTATACAAACCATTAACACTCCTAGTGCTCTAACCAACTCGAGCCTTTACCCTCTACACATTGATGATAATGGTCAAGTTTGGTTAGCTCCTTCTTCTCTCAACACCATATCAAAATTTGATGGAACAAACTGGTCATCCATAACACTTCCTTCTAGTCTAAACAATAATAATCTATATCCTAGAGATATAAAAAGTAATAATGGCAAAGTCTATATAGCTACTAGTTTTGGAGGTATATTTAGTTTTGATGGTCAGACTTGGAGCAATACAACTACTAGCAATAGCGATTTGAGTATTGAAAACATAACAAAGATCACTTTTGATAAAAAAGGAGACCTATGGATTCAAGATTATTATTACCAACTCTTAGATATTTGGCAATTAGGTAGTTCTGTAACTACATCTATTACAAACATAGGAAACTCTTCAAAATTGCAATTATCAATATATCCTAATCCTACAACAGCTGTATTGAACTTAGAGCATGTTGATCAGGATATCCAAATGATTAAGATTCTAAACAATCAAGGTCAATTGGTTAAAAGTGTAATCCCATCCACTAAAAACATTCAAATCTCAGTAGATCAATTACCTGCAGGTAACTATTGGATCAATGCAATAAGTGACAAGAAGCAATATACTCAGCCTTTTGTAAAGCACTAAAAAACAAGGGCTGACCTTAATAATCAAGGTCAGCCTTTTTTATATTTATGACTGGTTTAAGGTAGTAAGAGATTAACTAAAATAAGCAAGTCTCAATATAAGCCATGCACAGTTCTATAGTAGCTTCTATACCTCGTTTGTGCGTTCGTTCTACTCCATGAGAAGCAGAGACACCAGGGCCAATAAGTCCAACTCTATAGTCATTGCCTGCACGTAATGCAGCAGAACCATCTGAACCATAAAAAGGATAGACATCTAAAGCAAATTCTATATTATGTTGTTTAGCTAATTCTACTAGACGTTTGCGCATCACATAATCATAAGGACCGCTAGAATCTTTAGCACAAATAGAGCAAGCCGTTTCTTTGCCTGCACAACCTTTTCCAACTACCCCCATATCAATGACCAACAACTCTTGTATACCCTCAGCATAACCACAAGTTCCGCCATGTCCTACCTCTTCATAATTAGAAAAAAACAGCTCTACAGGTACATTCCAACCTTTTTCTTTGGCACGTCTAGCAATCTCAAACAGGACATAACAACCTGCCTTATTATCCATAAATCGAGATTTGATATATCCACTATCTAACTCTTGATAATGCGGTTCAAAACAGATAAAATCACCAACTTGAATACCCAAATCAGTCACCTCTTTTACATTATTAACTACCTCATCTAAACGGATATGCATATTGTACAAAGTACGGGTAGAACTGCCTAAATCCTTATTAACATGAGCAGCAGGATTGTCCAATAGCAAAGTTCCTGTGTAGACTTTCCCATCTAGGGTTATAATTCGGCAATAACCACCTTCAAAACCATTAAGCGAAAGCCCTCCTACCTTAGATATTCTCAAGGTTCCATTGCTTGCTACACTAGACACTACAGCTCCTAAGGTATCTATATGAGCAGCAATAGCCAGCTTTGGCATTCCATCACCCAAAGTACATTTAACAGCACCTTTATTGGTTGTTTGAGCATTCCAACCATATCCATTAAGCAAGTCTACAGCATAAGCTGCAGCATCGTGTGTAAATCCACTAGGAGAATCAATATTAATCAGTGTTTTGAGTGTATTATAGTCCATGTTCATCTAGTTTATAACTCTTTTGTTTTTTAAATAAAAGCTCCTTCTTTTACAACTTTCAGTTTTTTCTCTAAAATCTGCTGGCTGAAAAGCATCATAAACCTGCTCCTAGCATAGCAATAAGAGAATTTCATAAGGCTATTATCCTTTTTCTAATTTTTGATAGTAATATAAGTCGTAATTTAACAATAATTCTGGATAAAATATCTTTATTAAGTCTTTGAGTATACGCTCTGGATGTACAATAGCTGATTCAAAAAAATCATAGCCTTCATTTGGAGATACACGTTTGGTATAACTATAAATTTGCTCATCTTCAAAAGCTTTAAAGCTCCTGTATTTTTCATCTTTTTCACCTAACTGTTTTTGACTACTTGCAGTTAATACATTAAGCCAAACATCAGCATTTTTAGCCTTAGCAAACACAGCTTCTACATCCAAAGGCACACCACCCGTTTCGGTATTATCATCCCACAAATATTTCCCCCCTGCATCAGCAATCAACTGTGCTACGAAACTTTTACCTCCTGCTACATGCCAAGTTCCTTCATAAGCCGCTCCAGTAAACACCTTTGGTTGATCTGTTTGTTGACTAACATGTGCTTCTACTAGCTTCTTATGTACTTCATAGTCCTCCCACACTTCCATTAATTTCTCCTGAGCCACCTTAGTTTCTCCAAAAAAATGAGCAAAAAACTGCACCCACTCCAATCTTCCTAAAGGCGAAACCTCAATAAATTCGGAAACCATCACAGCAGGAACTCCTAATTCCTTAAATTTCTGATAACTCCTACTATCTCCTATACTATAGGTAAATACTATATCTGGCTTCAGAGCCAATACTCGTTCATAATCAAGAGTGTTATCATTGCCTATCTTTTCTATTTCGCCATTTTTTATTCGCTCTTGAATAGCTGAATTATATACATAGTCAGCATTAGCTAAACCAACAATTTTGTTGGTTAACCCTAAAAAATCAAGCATTGCAATTTGAGTGGTGCTGGTGCAAATTACTCGTTCTATAGGCAATGCAACAGGTGTAGCATTTTCATACCCTGTTGGTTCTGCCTCTCCTTTAGGATACAACACATATTTGAACTGCTCTTGGGCATTTTTCCATGCTGATTTTATGGTTATAATGGTATAACTGCCTTCTTTTTGAATCATAAAGTTTTGGGCATGCTTCAAAATCACATTTTCAACACTATCAACCATGGTGTTTGGTTCTTCATGGGTGGCAGGTTTTTCTGGTCCACAAGAAATAAGTGTAACAACTATTAAGATTAAACTAAAAACTAAACTAGTTTTATTCATAACAACACTATAATATAAGTTTACAATCAGGATATTTTGCCTCAAATTGAGTACGTTCTAGCTTTCTAACTTTTATTGTCAAATAAGAGATTACAGAATGCCTCATATCCACCTTTTTAAGGTTAGGAAAATCATACTTCAATAAAACTTTCGGCACTCCTATAAATCCTGTTTTAGATAAATTAATTTTTTCAATTTCTGGAAAACAGTGCAAGACATCAGGCAAATTTTTCAAATCTTTACATTCCTGAAAATTCAAAAACCTCCCCTTTTTTAATTTCATTTTAATAAAAGCCTTAGCCTGCTCTTCTGTTGTCTTATTCAACAAAAAATTCGAACCTATTCCTCTCTCCTTAAAAAGCCACAACATAATCTCATAGGCATTAAAACAAGAGCTATTAACCAAATAATGTTCTAGACCATTAATATTATAAAAATATTGTCCACAAGATAACAAGGCTTTCAAGTCATTCTCATCCATAAATGGCCTCAATAACTTACGAATAGATTTTCTAATTTTTTTATTTTGATGAACTACATGAACAGCAAATAAGTCTGTAAAAATAGGCTTAGGAATTCCTCCCGTTCTCAAAAGTTGGAGGGCCAATTGCACATTTTCTTCAGATGGATTGGATAAAAGTAATCGGATATTTTCGATTTCCTGATCTGACAGAGAACTATCTTTCAAAAATAAGTCTTCCTTAGACTCTAAAAAATCTTTTAACTGTGCTTGGTTTAGATAAGTAACATTCTCCCAAGAATCTGACTTTTCCAAAGTTTTTTCTAGTTGTCCCCCCAAGAGTACATGTGTTGTACTTTCAGTAAGTTCAGAGACACAAGAAACTTCTTCTTCAATAATTCTTGCTTTTAAAGCTCTTTGGTTTTTCCATTTTGTTGCTTTTCCCAATATCAACAACTCACTACCATCCTTCAGAGGGTTTTTATCATATTTTTTTGCCAAAAATCGGATAATATGACTAGCCAATGTTACATTTTCAACCCTCAAAAACTGTAAGAGCTGAGATACTGTCCAATCCTGCAATTCTTCCCATTTATCAAAAAGCACAGCATAAGCTGCTTTCCTAGCATCCAAGTTCAACTTTGCATCACCACAGGCTTTCACCACTTTACGCAACTCTGCTACTTCCTTAGCAGTATGAAACTGATTAAAGTTTGTAGTGTTCACAAACTTTTTGCTTTGTTGGATAGATTCTAGCCCCATAAAAGCTAAAGGAAACTCTTTGAAAGCAGGCTTATTAATATACAACTCCTGCAGTTTACTAACTGATGTTACGCAAAAGATGGATTAGCCATTTTTAATGTATTAAGTTCATTGAAAGCTGCTTTATTAGCAGCAAGGTAAATTTTAGACTTCATTGCAAAATGATTAAGTTGATGG
>JAAEPD010000348.1 GCA_024222455.1 Aureispira sp. | reverse complement strand
TGATCCCGAACCACAAGTAGGGTCACAAATACGGCTGCCTGCTTTGGGCTGCATTAGTTTCGCCAACAAGACCGATATATTGTGAGGCGTAAAAAACTCACCTCCTTTCTTGCCCGATCCCGATGCAAAACGCTCTATAAGGAACATATAGGCATCTCCAATTATATCCAAACTGCCAATCACAGAAGGTCTAAAATCTAGTTTTGGATCATTAAAGTCATTGATTAGGTTTTTGAGGCGTTCGTTTTTGCTGCTCTCATCGCCTATCTTATTGGAGTTAAAGTCTGCATTAAAAACACCTTCTAGCTTTTGCTTATTTTCATCCTCTATCTTCGCCATCATCTTATTGATGCGCTCGCCTAAGTCAGTTTGATCCATATTGTCCACCAAGTCATAAAAACTACAGCCTTTGGGCAATTGGTAAGCTTGTCGGCTCATTTTGCGCTCGATCAGCTCTGTATTGTCATCATACTGTTTTTGGAGCTGCTCATAAGTGTCTTTCCACTTATCGCTGAGGTACTTCAAAAACATAAATTCTAGGATGTAATTTTTATAATCATCAGGATCTACTACGCCTCTAAAGGTGTCGCAGGCTTTCCATAGGGCGTTGTTGATCTCGGATTGTGTTGGTTTTTGGTTCATTATGGTTATTGTTATTATTGTTTTTTTGTGTTCATTATAATAATTCTTTCCCCCTTCCGCTAAATAAGCAGCTAAGTAAAAGTCTAAGTCCTTAACGAAGAATTAAGTAAGTCTAAATATCTAAAAAGGAGCAATGGGCACTAGCTCCTACTATTCTAAAAAGATTATTTCTTTTTCAACATTTCTATAATCATTTCCTTGTCTTTTATACGTTCTTCCTTATCTTCGACCGCTTTTTTGAGTAGCTCTATTTCCCGTTTAGCAGCTTCCAATTCTTGCACACAGGAACTATTAGCACTGTCATTCAATACATTATGCTGTTGCTTGTAATTGTGCCCCTGCCCTATCTGTGTATTGTTGTTATCACCGTTTATTATTTTTTGCTCTTCCTCATTTAGCCACATCTGACCTTTTCCTGTAATCAACCATTTAAGATTCAGGTTAGGATAAGCATTGGATATATGCTCCAAGACATCTGTTTTCAACTCACTATTCTTGTTTTTAGCTTTATTAAGCCTTTGCCTGTCAACTTTTATCGACTTCGCAAACTCGGACTCACTAACCCCCAACTCCCTCAAAAACACATATAACCTCTCAACAGCTTTCATAGAAATAAACATACCAACGGTAAAAAACTCTACTACTTTAGTTGACATTGTAGAATTTTCTCGCTATAATTGTGAAACAATACAGATTCTAAATAGAATCGAAATAGATTTATAACTACCAAATATAACAAAATTATGGGATTGATTGACTTACTCGGCTCTACAGATAATTTTATCAGTACAAGGATAACAGATAAGGAGCAAACGCACCTTAATAATTACAAAGCATCCTACAAGAAGAAATATAAGGAAGAACCTAGTACTTCAAAGGTTTTACGCATTGCATTGATGGAACATTTAGAGCGAGAATTAGCAACAAAAAAATATTCAAAAAATGGCAAATAATACAACTACAATTGAAGCAAAAGACCTACAAAAAGGACAATATTTCAAATTACCTAAACAACGCAAGTATAGATATGCTCAAAAGGTACTAGAAGTAGCACATCCCCAAAGAGGCCAAATTATACTTGTAATCACAGATAACTGCAAACAAATCCTACTAGACAAAGACGATCAGCTCCAAATACAAAAAGCCCCTACCCTAGCTTAAACAAGCAATTTATCAACCTTTAAAAATAGAATAATGAACAAAGCAATTTTAATCGGACGTATCGGTAAAACTATTGAACTACAACAGCTCCCAAGCGAAACGCTCTTTGCAAGATGTAGTCTAGCTACCTCAGAAAGCTACAAAGACAAAGAAAGTGGAGACTGGCAAGATGCTACAGAGTGGCACCACCTTGTGTTTTGGCGCACCAATGCAGAGAATGCAAGCAAGGTGCTCCAAAAAGGTGATCTAGTTTCGATAGAAGGCAATATCAAGAACCGCCATTGGAAAGATGATAATGGTATTGATCGGAACATGAGCGAAATCCATGTACATCGCTTTGATAAGTTGGTCTGGAAAAAATCAGAAATCCCAACACCTCAAGAACCTGCTATTTAACAAAACAACCCTCAGAAGGCCGATACCTAATGAGGGTTTTAATTCATTCTTTATAGAATAAACGATAATCAAAGTTATGAAGAATAAACCTAAAACACAAAATCCGCACACTCAAAAGATCATAGCCACACAGGAGCTATTAGATAATGAGAAATTTGAACATAAACTAGATAAAACCTTTTCCCATAAACCACACAGCCAACAATGGATAGGCAGCTATAGAGCAGCCGAAATTTATAGTTATATATCCAATTCCTATAGTTTCCTAACTGGTGGTTTTGCAGTCGGCTTCGTCCTCTTTATGCAGTTCAAAAACATCATGCCTTATACCCTAGCAGCTACCTTGACCGCTTTTTTAGCTTTTGGACTCGCCTTTCTATTAGAGATCCTCAAACGAAATACCAATAGTAATTTTTTTGCTGTTGGTTTTTCCGACTACTGGAGCAAGGCCACAGGTACAGCAGTTCTTATGTTAATGACCTTGAGTATTGGCCTAAGTTTTTATGCTTCCATTCATTTACCCTCTGCTACTGCTAGCAGTCCAAAGCTAGAAAACATTGATAGTTTGAAAGCTGCAAATTTAGCAGAATTAGCAACCTTAGAAAGCAAAAGAAATGACTTTAGAGCAGATCGTTTGTATCTAGGAAAATTGGCCTCCAAAGATGCTAAAATTGTCAAGCAATATGATGATGATATTAAAGAACTAAAAAAGGTGCAAAATCATGTAATTACATCAGTTACAGCTAAAAATGACCATACCCTTTTGATGCATCAAAACAGGCAAAATGAATGGGGTTATACACTAGGCTATATTGCCATAGTTTTAGAGCTACTCTTTATTCTCTCTTTTTGGTATCAATACCGTTTCCTTTGGAACAGCTATTTAGAACGCTCTGAGCATAGTTTAGAAGAGGAGGAACAAAAAATAGGCTTTCAAAAATGGAGCAGTCAAACAGGAGGAGAAAAAGCCCCCTCCGCACAAAAATCTATACAAATTAATTTTGGAGCTAAAGAAGCGCAAAGCCATGTAATTACATCTGCTACAGCTCCTCAGCTAATCAAAAATACGGTAACACATGAGCACTTCATCAATGGAAAAACTAAAGAGGTTGGAATGTTAGATATTAAGCGCAATATAGACACCTATGCTGTCAGGGTTGATGATAGTCTCACAAAACTTAGAAATGGTCAAAATGAGTTAATCCTAAAAGAATTAAACAATCGAATAAGTAAGCACCAATATTGGACAGGAAAGCTCTTAGAATTGACAGGGAACTACGAAAAAGCAATTTACAAATAGATACTGTTTGTCCCCACAAACAAAAGAAGGTTGGGAAAGCAGCCCAACCTTCAACCTTTAAAAAGACTGAACGCCTTTTAAAATAGAATACTATGAAGATAACAAAAAATGAACCAAATCCCCCAAATCATACTACAGACCTACCTTTTGAGGAGGTCTATAATTTTTTTAGGGTCAAAAAAGACAAAAAAACGGATAATGTAACAGGTTTATATTTCAAGAAAGTGCAATACATTGAAGCACTTAAAAACATGGGCTTTGTCCGCTATATCCTTGATGGCAAAATCTATTACATCAAAGTCAATGATAATGTGGCTGAAATGATCGAGGAGCATCAGGTTTTAGATGATTTTGAGGATCTAATAAAAACCTGCCCTAAAGATGAAATTATGCAAGAACATGGCATTGGATCTGATTTCTTGCATGAATGTTTTGTGAACCAATTAGACAGCCTAACCAAGCCTAAATTACTTACTCGCTTACGCCCAGAGGGTAAACTCAACTTCCAAGAAGACACCAAAGACAAAAGCTTTTTCTATTACCAAAATGGCTTTGTAGAGGTCACAAAAAAAGGACTAGAGTTCAAGACTTATGACAAACTAAAAGGCATTGTGTTCAAAACGCAAATCTTACAGCGTGACTACATCCCTAAGCCCAAAGGGAAAAACAAAAATTGGTTCAAGTTTTTGAGCAATATTTCAGCAGGAGCAGATCGCTTTGACTCCTTAATGTCTATCATTGGCTACTTATTACACCATTACTACAAGACCAAACGCAAGGCTATTATTTTTACGGATGCTCGAATCAGTGAGGAAGCAGATGGTCGAAGCGGAAAAGGACTCTTATTCGATGCCATCAAACACATGATGAATCCAACGGAGTATGATAAAGAAGCGGTGGATATATCGGGTAAGGATTTTAATAAAATGGATCGTTTTAAGTATGAAGAATGTGCCCTTAATACTAAGTTGATCCATATTGATGATGCCCAAAGAGGCTTGAATATAGAGCAGCATTTTGTAGATATTGCTAGAGGTATCAAGCTACAAAGGCGAAACAAAGATTCTGTAACCATTCCTGTTAAGAT
>JAAEPD010000347.1 GCA_024222455.1 Aureispira sp. | reverse complement strand
CGATTGAGACTTTTCAAGACGATAGCTTATTTATACGAGCAGCTGATAACACTTTAGCTCTTGGCCATTTTGGACTAATTTTTCAAGGAAAAAAAGAACTTGCCGAAATCTCCAAAGATTTATACAATGAATCCAACTTTGCTTTTATTCTCTTGCGTTTTTTGGGTTTGTTATTTGTTGTTGCGGGTTGTGCTATATATACCAATCCTGTCAAAATATTATTCAGTTGGTTACCATTTATTGGTCCAGTATGGGAAGCAGTTGTATTCAAGCTAACGTTAGTTATTGGTTCATTTATTAGTATCTGCATCTCTGGTTTTTACTTCCTTTGGTACAACCAAATCTCTAATCTAAGTATATATGATTTTTACTTCTTGATAGCTGTTATTTTATTGATACTATTCTCCAAAAACCTATCTGCATCTGTAAATAATAATGTGGTTTACAACAATGAAATGTAAAGGCTATTTTTGGATTTGGGCTAGGTCAAATGCATAAAAAAAGCCACTCCAACGCAAGGTCAGAGCAGCTTCATATGAAAACTACTATATTCATGTATAAGATCAATGCACACTAGTCTACAATGTACACCAACCTATTCTATTCACTAATCTACATTATCGTGTAAAAAGGAATTGTTGTCTTTGATTTCTGGCTCATCGTCATCAGACAATGTCCAGTTCGATAAATTTGGCTCAGAAGAATGAGGAATATTATCCAACTTCACCCCTTTACGTAAGTAAGCAGGTTGGTTTTCTAAATCATTCAACACCTCAGGATTATTGAGTTTGACACTTAGATTTTTCAATCGTTGTCTACGCTCTTCCATTGTTTCTACTTGAGGTTGTTCTTCTTGCTCTACCTCTTCTTCTTTCTTTATAAACGGTTCTGCCTCTATAGAATACTTAGGGCCATTGGTCTTTTTCTCCTTTCCTGCATTGCTATCTATATTGAAAGATACAGAGTTGCCTGAATCATAGAATCCACTCTTTGTCTTGCGCTTAACATCATCATCTAGAGAAACACGCACCTTTTTATCGGCTACAGGTTGAGCTTTTTTAGCCTGCTCTTGAGCTTGGAATTTACCAGTCTCAAAACCTGTTGCAATAACAGTTACAGATATTTTCTCACCTAGAGTTTCATCGAAACAGTTACCCCAGATTAAGTCAGTACCAAAACCAGCTTCTTCTTGCACATATTCCGTGATTTCGAAGATCTCATCCATTGTTACCTCCTTAGTACCAGAAGTAATATTCAATAAGATATGCTTAGCACCTTTGATATCGTTATCTTCCAATAATGGAGATTGCAAAGCAGCCTCTACTGCTCTCAATGCACGATCATCACCTTCCATAGATGCAGTACCCATTACGGCAACACCAGAGTCGCGCATTACAGTGTTTACATCTTCAAAATCCACGTTTACATAACCTGGAACCGTGATAATTTCGGCAATACCTTTAGCCGCAGTAGATAAAATATCATCTGCTTTAGCAAAAGCCTCACTTAATGATAGGTTACCATGTATCTTACGCAATTTATCATTAGAAATCACGATAAGTGTATCTACACATTTTTTCAATTCTTCCAACCCTTCTCTAGCTTGGTTCATACGACGACGACCTTCAAAAACGAAAGGCATAGTCACGATACCTACTGTAAGAATATCCATTTCGCGAGCAGCTTTGGCAATAACAGGAGCTGCACCAGTTCCTGTTCCACCACCCATACCTGCTGTTACGAATAGCATTTTGGTAGAATCATCAAAATATTGTTTAACATCTTCTATTGATTCAATACAAGACTCACGGCCGATCACAGGTTTAGACCCCGCACCTCGCCCTTCAGTCAATGAAGGCCCCAGTTGAATTTTGACAGGCACCTTGCTTTGATTCATCGCTTGGTTATCAGTATTGCAAATAGCAAAATCTACCCCTACGATACCTTCTTGATACATATAGTTGACAGCATTGCTACCACCACCACCAACACCAATTACTTTGATGATGGAATCAAAATCATCTGGTATATTGAATTGCATAATTTTCTATATTTTTACTATTAATATTTATCTAGACTCTAGGAGCCTTTACGGCTAAATACGAATATACGAACTTTAAGTCAATATATTATAGTATTTAGTCCTCTAATCCTTTATATTCCTATGAAAATGGTAATACTTTAGCCCCTTTTTTATTGAGCCATTGCTCTACAGTTTGAAGTACTTCTAACTCTCCTTCCTAAGAAGAGGGCTAAGTTTCTTTCAGTGGATCAGCTTATAGCGTATTACATTTTTCATAGTTATGAATATTCGCTTATATCCTAAAGATCACCATCTGGTTCTGCCTCAAACCATTCTTTAGTTTTCTTGAACATACGCTCATACCATTTAGGACCATTGTCATCCTGCTGAGTGCTACGTTGTGTTGTTGTTACAGACTTGTATGTAGTATTGTAATCGTACTCCATACCTTTATCTATATCCTCAAACCCTTTCATCAACAAGCCTATACCTGTAGCAAAGATAGGGCTAGCCATATCTTGCTCATAGCCATGTGACAAATGCTCTGTAGGTACTCCCAAACGAGCAGACATGCCAGTATGGAATTCTACTAAGTCAACAAGATTGCGTAGCAAAGACCCACCACCTGTCAAGACAATACCACCAATCAATTTACGCTCATAACCAGAACGACGAATTTCCCAGTAAATAAAGTCCAAAATCTCTTCCATACGAGCTTGGATAATGTGTGCTAGATTACGCTCAGAGATCTCTTTGTGAGAACGTCCACGCAATCCAGGAATAGTAATGATGCGGTTTTCTTCCAACTCGCTAGCCATAGCACAGCCAAACTTAACTTTAAGTTTCTCTGCTTGGTGTCCCATTACATTACAACCTTCTTTGATATCCTTAGTCAAGATATTTCCACCTAATGGAACAACTGCTGTATGGCGAATAATACCTTCATGGAAGATTGCCAAATCAGTAGTGCCACCACCTATATCAACTAGTGCTACACCAGCTTCCATTTCTTCTTGGCTCAATACAGCCGCAGAAGAAGCAATAGGTTCTAGATTCAATCCAGCCATTTCTAAGCCTGCTTTTTGCACACACTTATAGATGTTTTTGGTTGCTGTAATCTGACCTGTAATGATATGGAAATTCGCCTCTAGACGAATACCTGACATACCAATAGGGTCTACGATACCTTGCTCATTGTCAACAATGTACTCTTGTGGAATCACATGAATGATCTTATCGCCAGGAGGCAATACCAATTTGTACATATCGGCAACTAAGTCATCGATATCTTCTTGTGAGATTTCATCGTGGATGCTATCTCTTGTCAAAATACCTCTGTGTTGCAAACTCTTGATATGCTGCCCTGCAATACCTACATTCACTACACCTATTTCTACTCCAGAGCGACGTTCTGCCTCTGCAATAGCATCAGAGATACCTTTTACTGTTTTTTCGATATTAGATACAACTCCACGTAAGACTCCTACAGAGTCTACCTTTCCGCTGCCCAAAATCTCTAATTTTCCGTGTTGATCTTTACGACCTACCAAAGCGCAAATCTTGGTTGTCCCAATGTCTAACGCTACTACGATTTCTGTTTTTTCCATGTCTAGACTAATTTTTAGTAGTTTTCAGTCGAAGTAATTGCTAAAACTCCCATGAACAGTGCCTTAACAACAACTTCTTATAAATGGTTTCGTTATGTTTTTATATTCTTTATATAATTCTTCATTTGCCTCAATAAACTATCGTTTTTTACAAACCACTTGATCCTTATAAGCCAGATTAATGGTCTTGTATTTATCCCAGCCTTTATGTGGCAATGCTTCCTTATAGAAATTTTCTAATCGTTTAAATTTATTTTCCATAAGAGTTTCTGGATCACCAAAATAGATCTTATGATCTCCCAATTTGGGGATGAGTACAATATCTCCATTATGCTCTGTATGAATCTGCTCAATTTGAGCTTTCCAAAACTCGTTTTCAGAAATATACATTGCTATATTATACACCTTCCTCAACTGGTTATCTTCTATCTCTTTATAGTTTCCCATGAACAAACCAACATCACCTGTTGCGGTCAAAACTCTAGCTGCATATTTAGACGATAAGGGAATTTGATCTACCCCTTTTTCATCCAAATAATAACTCTTATCCTCTACATCCATCACTCTCAATATTGGCTCTCGTTGCTCTATAGATACATTTACTCTATTTTGAGCATCTATATACACATCTGCTTCTTCTATAAAAGGATCTTTCTCCAAAGCTGCCTCAGTTGCTTCTACATCAATTTTTTCTAAAGTCTGCCCTTCCAAATAATGTCCAAACTTATTGAACAGGATATCTCGCACATCATCCTCTTGTATAAACTTTAGTTCATCATCTGTTTCTACAATCTTAATTCTCAAAGCTTCTATCAAGCTTTTTTGTTTGTACTTGATTGCTGCAATCACTAGTAGAACAGCCACTAAGCCGACTACTACCCAAGCCATTCGCTTGACGATCCATTTCATTCTATCAGGATGTACTTGCATTACAAATCAATTACGAATTACAAATTATTCAATTACGAATTTCTTCGCTTTTTTACTGTTATCTAAAAACCAGTTTTTTAATATCACTAACCATAGCTCCCACATCTCCTGCACCTAAAGTCATCAATACATCCAAATCTCTATTTTGGAGTTCATTGATCAACTCCCCCTTATCAATCAGCACTTTATTAGGGTTCTTCATTCGATCAAAAATAATCTTAGAAGTTACGCCCTCTATTGGCAACTCTCTAGCTGGATAAATTCCTAATAAAATAACCTCATCCAAAGCATCTAAGGCTGCTGCAAAACCTTCTACAAAATCCTGTGTCCGAGAATACAAATGTGGTTGAAACACACCTGTTATTTTTCTGTTTGGATACAATGTTTTTGCTGCTAAAATAGCTGCTTCTAGCTCTGTAGGATGGTGTGCATAATCATCTATATACACCTGTTCTCCTTCTCTAACTACAAACTCAAATCGACGCTGAATCCCTTTGAAGGTCAACAAAGCCTCTCTTATTTTTTCATCCGATCCACCTAACTGCTTTGCTACAGCTATTGCTGCTGTTGCATTGCTTACATTATGCTGTCCAGGTAGCGTAAATTTTAGATTCTTTATAGATGTTTGCCCATTAGACCAATCAAATACAAAATACCCATCTTCTACATGTACATTGGTTGCCTTTACTATTCCTTCTTCCAATCCATAAGGATTCTGTTCTATCTCCTCATTATGTTTAGCTTCTATAGGCAGTCCATCTCTATAATATAGCTGACCTTTCACTTGTTTTATATACTGATAAAAGGTCTTATGCATCTCTGCTTGGTCACCATAAATATCTAAATGATCTGCATCCATAGAGGTAATCACTGCTACATCAGGATTCAATTGCAAGAAAGAACGATCAAACTCATCGGCTTCCATCACTACCCATTCTGAACTACCTTCTACAAAGTTGGATTCAAAATTTCGAGCAATACCACCTAAAAAGGCTGTACAGTCAATCTCACAGGTTTTGAGGACATGCGTCAAAATAGCACTTGTTGTTGTTTTGCCATGTGTCCCAGCTACACCTATTGCTTTTCTATTTCTAGAAATAATACCCAATACTTCAGCACGTTTTTTTATAATAAAATTATTCGCTCTAAAGTATTGTAACTCTTTATGTTCCTTTGGGATAGCTGGCGTAAATACGACCATATCTATTCCCTCTGGTATTAAATCAACTCTATCTTCATAGTGAATCTGCATACCTTCTGCAACCAAATTCTTGGTCAGTGTAGTCTCTACACGATCATAGCCAAACACCTCAATACCCAAGCCATTGAAATAGCGTGCCAAAGCACTCATTCCGATGCCTCCAATACCTACAAAATACAAGCGTTTCAAACTATCTATATTCACTGTCTAAATCAATTACGTTTTATTAGAATTTAGATTTTTAGATGTTAGTATTTAGACTGTGATCTACAAACCTATTAGCTAATTTTTTATTAATTATTACCTTAATCACCTAATCCGCCTCTTCTCCTAATCCTGATTCTATATATCTACTTACACTCAATATGATTCCTAGTGCTACTCCTGTAAACATTAGGGATGTTCCCCCCATACTTACAAAAGGTAATGTCAAACCTGTCACTGGTACTAGATTGACGCTTACAGCCATGTGTGCAAAAGCCTGAACAACCAAACTTAAACACAAGCCTAAGGCCAACATAGCTCCAAATGCTTTAGGACTTCGAGTTACTAATCGAATACAACGTACCAATAGAGTCATGTATAAAATGATAATTAGCATAGCTCCTATTATCCCATATTCCTCTATGATTATACAATAGATATAATCAGAATATGCATGTGGCAAAAAGTGCGCTTGCTGTGCATTACCAGGACCTACCCCAAAAACTCCACCTTTAGCAATTGCCATTTTAGCTTGCTCTACCTGAAATTGATCTCCTGCTGTTCCTGTCCAGAACTCATTTAATCGACTAATCCAAGTATCTACACGAATAGCATCTGGGAAGAAATCTGCCATTATAATTAGTATAGCAAATAACCCCACACCCAACATAACTAGTGACAGTACATTTCGCATATCTACTCGTCCTATAAACATTAATACTAAACAGGTAAAGAATAGAATCAAGGAATTGGACAAATCTGATGGTGCAATCAATGCACAAATCAGTAATACTGGAAAAATAAGTTCTGCCAAGGATACATCTCGATCTTGCATCAGAGATAAAGTACGTGCTACATACATGATCAAAGCCATTTTGGCAAAATCAGAGGTTTGGAAAGTAATCCCTATAAAAGGAATCCGAACCCAACGTGTTGCCATATTGATGGTCTCTCCAAACAAGGAGGTGTACAGCAATAATGGTATGGCTATCACCAGTAAAATGGTTGACCACCTTGCATAACGCATATAATTGATTATGTGACAGATATACATCAAAACCATAGATGCACTAAGCAATACAATATGCTTAATCAAAAAGGATTCTGTTTGTACTCCATTTCGTAAGGCTAAAGCCTCCGCAGAACTGTACACGGTTAGTACCGAAAAGATAGCAAGGAAGGTTATCACCAACCAAATTACCTTGTCGCCTTGTAATAAGGCTCCCAACTTGCTGCGTACATATTCAAAATTCACTACTTAATCAATTACGAATTATTCAATTACGAATTACGAATTACTCCGTTTATATCTATTATTTATTACCTAACTATTATCTGTTCGTTGGTCGCTTGGATTCATCTGAATGTTTACATTCAAACTAACCGAAACACCTTTTGTCAATATCTTATGTTGGTGCATCAACAAAGCTTTGAACTCATTACCTCTTGCTTTATAGTTTTCGAATAAAGCAAAACTTGCGCAAGCTGGCGACAATAAAACTACATCACCTTGTTCTGCATACAAACTTGATACTTTCACCGCTTCGTTTACACTAACTGTTTCTACTATTATTTCGTGTACTGGACCAAAAGCCTCTTTTATCTTAGAGTTATCTTTGCCTAAACAAACAATAGCACGCACCTTTTCTTTCACCAATGGGAACAAGACGCTATAATCATTCCCCTTATCTACTCCACCTACTATCCAAACTACAGGTTTGGTCATCGCCTCCAATGCATAATAAACTGCATCTACATTAGTAGCTTTACTATCGTTGATGTACTCTACCCCATTGAGCGAAACTACCGATTCTAGTCGATGTGCCTCATTTTCAAAAGTTTTCAAAGCCTTAGCTATAGCCTCATCCGAAACACCTAGCTTTTTAGCTGCTAATACTGCACAAGCTGTGTTGAACCAATTGTGTCTACCCTGTAGTGTCAAATCGGTTTTAGCTATACTAAAATCGGTATGTGCTACCTGCAACAAATCACTATTACTATTCAAAGCGTCCATAGAAATAGCATAGTTATTTTCTAGACTGCTTGGCAATGCCTTTTTTATATTCTCATCATCTTCATTGTAAATAAAGAG
The DNA here is from genome assembly GCA_024222455.1 of Aureispira sp. Classification (GTDB taxonomy): domain Bacteria; phylum Bacteroidota; class Bacteroidia; order Chitinophagales; family Saprospiraceae; genus JAAEPD01. The sequence continues at coordinate 9,263 of JAAEPD010000347.1, read as the reverse complement.
GTCTGAACTTTTCTTATTCTTTATTATCCTAAATTTAGATGCGATATAATTATCCAATTGATAAGCATAACGATCTAAATGATCAGGCGTAATATTTAGTAAGATTGACACTGCTGGATTAAAATCTTGTATTCCATCCAACTGAAAGCTACTCACTTCCAAAACGTAAGCATCCTTGGGAGTTAAGGCTACTTGCTTAGCAAAACTATAACCTATGTTTCCTCCTACTCCTACATTCCAATCAGCTGTCTCCAAAATGTGGTGCATCAATCGTGTAGTGGTTGTTTTTCCATTACTGCCTGTTATGGCCACTATTTTAGATTGCGTAAACCAACTTGCCCACTCTATCTCATCAATCACAGGAACATTCTTAGCAATCAGCTGCTGAATCAAATCAACAGTGTAAGGTATTCCTGGACTTTTGATCACTACACTAGCTGTATTCAATATTTTAGCTACACTGTGTTTTTCTTGCTCATAAGCTATCTGATGCTGTTCTAGTAGTGCTATATATTCATTTTTGATTGTTGATAAATCCGAAACAAATACTTCATAGCCCTGCTGTTTAGCTAAAATAGCTGCTCCAGTACCACTTTCTCCGGCACCTAAAACGACTACAGTATGTATATCAGCTAGCTTCATTAAATATTTAAATTAATATTCTGCTATTTTTAATTTTTTTTCAAAAACTTAAAAAGCATTTATTCTTAGTTCTTTACAATCACTTTCAAAAATTTAGCTCTACATAGTTACAGACTCAATTTTTTAATCAACTTTTGCTCTTTTTTGGTTGACCAACCATAGTTTGGTTTTTCCCAACCTAACGATTCATAATACTCTACTGTTTTAGCCAATGCATCTTCCATCATATAAAACTGAATATCAAAATCTTGTTCTGTTTTAGAATGATTGAACATCAATACATCCTTGCCTGTCCATAATGCAATCCCATCTCTTCCTCCACCAACTCCATGCTTTTTGAGCATTTTGTTATCTACCGAAATCCATTCAGGTTTAGTCTTCATGGTTTCAGCTATACTCTCCAACATATCTTGCAGTGAAGTCGGACGATGCGTTGTTGCATTGTATATCGTCCTATGTTTTTTTATTTTCAGTGCTCTTAATACCAACTCTGCATAGTCTTCTACAAATGTGTAATTGGCACGTTGAATACCTCCATCAGGCACTATAATTCTATTCACTTTTTTGGTTCGATACATCCAATAATAATGGCGATCGGTATAATCATACTTTCCAAAAACGACTGATGGCCTAAAAATAATTTTATCTAACCAATCTGCTTCTTGCAATACTTCTTCACAAGCCACCTTACGCTTGCCATAAGTTGCCATAGAAGTATCTTCTCTTTCCTTTTTAGAACAACTCAATAAAGGGCTTTTCTCCTTTATTTTCTTGCCTTCTTTAACATTATCAAAGTCGTAGACAGACACTGTAGAAGTAAATATATATCGTCCTACCTTGCCTTTTAGCCCACTTATCAGCTCTTTCAAGCTATTCGGATAGTATGCCGAAAAATCAATCACATAATCCCAATCAGTTTTCATTAGTTTCTTGAGCGACTTTACGTCCTCCCTATCTCCTACTATACGATCAAACTGAGGGAACAAGTGTGCATTCGTTTTTCCTCTGTTGAATAAGGTCACGTTATACTTCTTGTCTTGTTTCTCTAACAAGTCCAAAAATGCTCTACCTATAAATCTTGTTCCACCAAGTATCAAAATGCGTTTCATATAGCCTTATGGATACTGTTTATCGTATTTTTAATGTAATAATAGTCAGCACTGCTAACAAAATTCCTACGATCCAAAAACGCACAACCAGTTTCGATTCGTGCATTCCTTTCTTTTGAAAATGATGGTGTAATGGCGACATCAAAAAGATTCTACGCCCTTCACCATATTTTTTTCGAGTATATTTAAAATAGCTTACCTGCATCACTACAGATAGATTCTCTACTACAAAAATTCCACACAATAAAGGAATCAATAATTCCTTACGAATAACAATAGCCAATACTGCTATAATCCCCCCTAATGCCAAGCTCCCTGTATCTCCCATAAACACTTGTGCAGGATAAGCGTTGTACCATAAAAATCCAATACACGCTCCCAAAAAACAGGATGCAAAAATCACTACCTCACCCAGATTGGGGACATAGAGCACCCCTAAATAATCTGCCAATATAGTATTACCCGATATATAGGCAAAAGCAGCTAATACAACTCCTATTATTGCCGAAGTTCCTGCTGCTAGGCCATCTATTCCATCTGTCAAATTCGCTGCATTGGATACAGCCGTTATGATAAAAATCATCAATGGAATAAAAATCAGCCAAGCCCAGTTTTTAGCATTATCTCCCAAAAACCATAAGAACTTTTCATAATCAAACTCATTACCTTTGAAAAAGGGCACATTAGTCATTGTTGTCTTGACGTAATACATCTCTTCTGATACCTTAGTCGCAGGATCTGTAACCTCTACAGTCTTGATAACCTCATAGTTGTATTGATCTACATAACTCTTGTCTACACGCACTACTACATCGTCGTGAAAAAGCATGATGCAACCTACAATAACACCTAAAGTAACCTGCCCTAAAATCTTATATCGACCAGCTAAACCATCCTTACCTTTCATCAGTTTTAGATAATCATCCAAAAAACCGATAGCTCCCATTAAAACTGTTGAAATAATCATTAACTGCACATATACATTGGTCAGATCGGCCAACAACAAACAAGGAACTAAAATAGCCATATGGATCATCAGCCCTCCCATTGTTGGAGTTTTAGCTTTTAGTTCTTCCTCTGGCAATCCTAAGTTTCTAGGATTATCCATAATCTGACGTTGCTTGATCAAATTGATAATCTTACTACCAAACACCAATGTGATTACCAAAGAAATGACTACAGCCAATCCAGCTCTAAACGAGATATATTGGAACATTCCTGCTCCAGCTATATTGTACTCTTTTTCCAGCCAATCAAATAAATGGTATAACATCTTTTTATCGATTACGAATTATGAACTCTTCAATTACGAATCATTCAATACTCTTTTTAGTTCTTAATTTTTAATTCTTCAAAAGCTTTTTGAATCTCTACTTTATCATCAAAAGGAAATTTCTCTCCATTAACTTCTTGATACTTTTCGTGGCCTTTCCCAGCTATCAATATAATATCACCAGCTTTAGCCAATTTGCCTGCCATTTTAATAGCCTCTCTACGATCAACTATCGTCCAAACTCTTATCAGTTCAGTATAGGGGGGCACCCCATCTTCCATTTCTTTCAAAATATCTTCAGGTTTCTCCGTCCGAGGATTATCCGAAGTTAAAATCGTCTGTTGACTATAAGCACAAGCTACTTTAGCCATCACTGGGCGTTTTGCCTTATCTCTATCTCCACCACAACCTACTACAGTTATAATTTGCTCCATACCTGTTCGCACACGATCTATAGTCTGCAAAACCTTCTCTAAAGCATCAGGTGTATGTGCATAATCAATAACTGCCATTACATTATTAGGCAATTTGACATAGTCAAAACGTCCTTCTACTGCATTCAAGCCACTCAGCACTGTTAAAACTTCTTGTTTTTCAGCACCTAGCAATACTGCTGTAGCATAAACAGACAATAGATTATAAGCATTGAAGTCGCCCACTAATCTGGTATAAAACTCTTGCTCATCTAACTCCAAGATCAAACCCGAAAGGTTATTCTCTAGGATCTTGACTTTAAAATCAGCCAATTGTTTCAAAGCATAAGTATATTGCTGAGCTTTGGTATTTTGCAACATCACCATGCCTCGTTTATCATCTATATTGGTCAGTGCAAAAGCATCTTTTCCTAAATGATCGAAAAACTGTTTCTTAGCATATATATATGCTTTAAAAGTCTTATGATAATCTAAATGATCATGTGTTATATTTGTAAACACAGCACCGGTGAAAGCTGTTCCAGCTATTCGATGTTGATCGATGGCATGTGAACTAACCTCCATAAACACAAACTCACAACCAGCTTCTCGCATTTCATCCAACAATTCTTGCAGACTCAAAGCATCTGGTGTTGTATGTGTAGCTGGCACTATCTCTTTAGCAATTCTGTTTTCTACGGTAGAAATTAGACCAACCTTATACCCTAAACCTGTAAACAGATTGTACAATAAGGTTGCAGTAGTTGTTTTTCCATTTGTTCCAGTTATGCCCACCAATTTCAAATCCTTAGAAGGATGTTGATAATAATTAGCAGCTAACTGCCCTAATGCTATTGCACTGTTTTCTACTTTTAGATAGATAACGGCACTATTCTTAGCTTCAGGAAGTTGTTCACAAACAACAACACTAGCGCCTTTTTCTATAGCTTTTTCAATGAACTGATGGCCATCTACCTCTACTCCATTTATTGCAATAAATACATCATTAGACTGTACTTTTCTAGAATCAAAAGCAATGGAGGCAATCTCTAAATTGCTCCAATCTTCATCTGTAGAATATGTTATACTGTTTAATAATGTATTTAAATTCATTTCTAGTCTTTCTTATTGATAGTTTGTGGTTACAAAAGCACCTCAAACTAATTTCTTATCCCAATACAAGGGTTATTGTCTGTACTGATTTCACATTTCGGCCTGGCTTCACAGATTGTGATTTCACTTTTCCTGACCCAACTACATTCACTCTCAATTTTCTATTTTCTAACAAGAATAATGCATCTCTCAATCCCATTCCCACTACATTTGGCACTTTATCGTCAAAGAAATTACGTGTCAACAGATTCAAAGTGGCAGAATCTCTAACACCTACGGTCCAAATTGTATTTGATTGATCATCAAATGGCATATCCAAGTACTCCATTACCACCTTTAAATCAGGCTTATACCCCACTTGCAAATCGGGCAAATTTTGACTACTATAAGCTATTGGTTCCTTATTAATTGCCTCGTGTACATCTATTGCTCTAGCATAACAATTATCTGCAATAGCTTTGAATACAGGAGCAGCTACTGTACCACCACCATAGCCATTAGCTCTAGGATTGGTCACCACTACTATACAAGAATACTTAGGATTGTCTGTAGGAAAATAACCTGCAAAAGAAGAACGATAACGTTTAGGTACTTTCTTCTGTTTGTGTTCCTTATAATTCATGATGGTAGTTCCTGTCTTACCAGCTATACCATAATTCTCAGATTTTATATTCTTAGCTGTACCATTCTTCACTACTCGCTCTAGCAATTCTTTAGCATAAATGATTGTCTGCTCAGAAACAATTCTTCTTTTGATAATATCTGGCGGAATTTGCTCTTCTACAATCCCATAAGAACGAATCTCTTTCACAATATGTGGTCGCATCATTCTACCATCATTAGCCACTGCATTGTACAAGGTTAATTGCTGTATTGGCGATAATTCTAACTCATATCCAAAAGACATCCAAGGAATAGTAATACCACTCCAATCTTTACGGTCAGGCGTTTTGATAAATGGATCACGCTCACCTTTTATTTCAATACCTGTAGGTCTATCTAAAAACATGTTTTTTAGATGTCCAATAAACCGAATTCGATCTTCATCTGATTTATTGTAATATTTATTAGTCAATTTAGCCATTCCTACATTGGAAGAAACTTCAAAAGCTCGCCCAACAGTAGTCATTGCCAAATTGTGATACATTGCATCCTCTAATTCCTCATCATAAAACTTGATCTTACCCCTATTCAGATTAATAGTATCACTAGGTGTTACATATCCATCCTCAAACAAGGCCAACATGGTCACTAACTTAAATGTAGAACCTGGCTCTGCATTTTCAGCTACTGCATAGTTGTAATCCTCCCAATACTTTCTATTCCCTTCATCATCTGTTCCTGTTTTACCAATATTGGCAATAGCCTTAATTTGGCCTGTTTCCACCTCCATGACTACTACACAACCATGATCTGCATCATGCTCTTTCAACTTGTTCAATAAAGCACTTTCTGCAACATCCTGAATATTAATATCAATAGTTGTTACAATATCTTTTCCGGCTCTTGGCTCTATACGACTCAAATCATTGATTGGTATCCAAATATTGTTACCAATACGCTGCATCAAACGCTCACCTGCCTCACCTGCTAGTATATGTTCAAAAGAGTTCTCTAACCCTACACTAACGGTATCATACTGCCTAACACCATCTATAACAACTACTTGATTGTTAGCATCTCTACGTTCATGTCTACGACTATAACCAATTGTCCGATGCGCTAACATTCGGAATGGATACTGGCGCTTACTCATCTTCTCTACAATCAATCCACTCTCATTACGACTGTTCTTATTAAAAAGTGGGAATGACAAAATGCGCTGCAATTCCAAATAACTTACATTACGACGAATCAAGAAATATCTATTTTGATTATCGTATGCTCTTGCCAATCGTTGTCTATAAGCCCCTACTGTATAATCGCTATCTATGTATCTAGCCAAACAAGCCGAAATAGTATCTAAATAGTGTAAAAAGGTATCTCTATTGACAATTTTCATGTCCATCCTTAGCTCAAAATAAGGTAAAGATGTGGCCAACAAACTTCCATCTGATGCCAATATATTTCCTCTAGGAGCTTCTACAGGACGTAAAGCTAGATACATGCTGTCAGCCTTTGCCTTCAACTCTGCACCTTCTATATATTGTATGCTTCCTACACGCAACACAATCACTAAGGCACCAATGATCATAATGAGCATCACTACATATATGCGCCACAGAATTGCATTTTTTGCATCTACGGGCTCTTGCTTAGGATTTTTTTTATTTGCAGCTGTATTAGCCATTGTTTTATCTAATAATAGTTCAGTCTAATGTCTAAAACTATGTTATATATTTTTATACTTAAAAAAACTTAATCGTCAGTAACCACCTTTTCTGGTTTAGTCTTCAGATTTCTTAACCCCAGATGATGAACTTTATCTGCAACCTTAGATTGCATGCTCAACCTCATTAAATGAGATTTTTTAGAATTGCTTTCCCAACTAATCTTCTTCAAGTCTTTCTGAATAATCTTAATCTCTTTTATTGTCTGTATTGCATAATGCGAATTGGCAATATAGATAACTCCCAAAAAGGCCAAATAAAAGATAAAATGTATATTCTTGAACAGATAAAAAGCACTGATATTGAGGCTCCCAAACAAGGGTGCTCTCTTCTTTTTTTTGGCCCTAGGCTTTCGCTTAGGGGTTTCTGCGCTTTTTAATCTATTTTGAGCCATTATTCTACTATTTTTTTAGCAACCCTCAAACGCGCTGAACGTGCTCTTGGATTATCCTTTATTTCTTCATCTGTTGGCATTATCACCTTTCGGTTAATTGCCTTGAGTGGTTGATAAAATCGACCATACAAATCTTTTTCTGGTTCTTTCTCAAACACTCCATTCCGAATAAGATGTTTCACCAATCTATCTTCTAAAGAGTGATAAGAAATAACAGATAGTAAACCATCTGTTTTTAATACTTCTACAGCTTGCAACAACATTTCTTTCAATACCTCTATTTCTGCATTCACTTCTATTCGCAAAGCTTGGAATACTTGAGCTAAATACTTATTGCGTTTACCTCTAATACAAGACCCTATTATATCAACCAGTTGATTAACAGTTTCTATCTTGTTAGAATCTCTTTGTGCTACTATATGCTGCGCCAAAGTCCTAGCATTCCGAATTTCTCCATATTCACCAAACACTCTCTGCAACTCTTCAGCACTATATGTCTTAATCAATTGTTTGGCATCAAACTCATCTTCCTGATTCATCCGCATATCCAACTGAGCATCCAACCTAAAAGCAAAACCACGATCTGCTTCATCAAACTGATGAGACGAAACGCCTAAATCTGCTAAGATACCATCCACTTTCTTCACCCCTTCTAGACGTAAGCAACGTTTCAGATACCTAAAATTGAAAGGCAACAATTTAAAACGATTATCATCTATCACATTGTTGGCAGCATCTTGGTCTTGGTCAAAAGCGTATAATCGGCCATTAGGCCCAAGCCTAGACAGAATCTCTTTAGAATGCCCTCCACCACCAAAGGTAACATCTACATAAATGCCCTCTGGCTGTATAGCCAATCCGTCAATACTCTCTTGGAGCATTACGGGTTTATGATATGCCCAATCCTGCTCCATCTATATTTCCTCCGTTCAAGTTGCCCATAACTTCTTCAGCTAATGCTCCAAAGTCGCTAGGCTCTTCAGCCAATAGTTTTTCATAATTCTCTTTAGACCAAATCTCTATTCTGTTGAAGTATGCAAACAAAACCAACTCTTTCTTGATTTGTGCATAATCCAATAAAGTTTTTGGACAAAGCAACCTCAAATTGCTATCAAGTTCCAATTCTGTAGCGCCTCTAAAAAAATACCGAACAAAATCACGGTGTTTTTTTACGTACATGTTCAACTTTTGAATATCTTTACTGATTGTGTCCCAAGCAGATCTTGGATACAAAACCAAGCAGTCTTCAATACCTCGGTTGAGTACAAAACCATCTTGCACCAACTCGCCTAGTTGCTTGAGCAACTGAGCAGGCATGCGCATACGCCCTTTGGCGTCGATTTTGCAGTTATATTCACCGAGAAATTGGAGCATAATTCAATTTTATGATTATTATAGCATTCAAAAGTACCAAATTTTACCACTTTTTACCACTTTTTACCACTTTTTTTGGCTAATAATTCCCCTATTCACCAAAAACTGAAAAAAAAATGGATGTCGCCCTATAGGCTACACCCATTCAAACCTATTGTACATCTACAATAGAGCCATAGTTTAAACATATAGTTTACACTCGCTTTTTTTTAATCTTTTTTGGGTATTATACCCAAAAACTACTCTCCAAAATCACTTCTTTGGGGTTACCTTTTATTCATTTTAGTCTAAAATTCCGACTTTGGTGGGAAAAATGAACGGAGTAAACTAAATCCATAAAAAAAAGGCATCTAGAAAACATCTAAATACCTTCTTCTTTATCTACAATTATAGCTCACTCAAACCCGAAATAAATTTCAAACGGAGTAAAATTTTACTTCATCATTACCACCCAGGACAATTCCCTTTGTAGGGTTTAGCTTTTCTATGTTTATGTAGTACAGCCATTGTTTGTCTATGTTTTTTTATTTTTCGTTGTTCAGCACAACTCAAATCAATTTTGATAGAAAAATGTGCTCCCAACCAATTCCATATTGCTTTAACCGTATTAATAAT
>JAAEPD010000346.1 GCA_024222455.1 Aureispira sp. | reverse complement strand
CCCGATATTTCTTCCTTAAAGGGCTTCAAAAGCTTTATAATTACGAATCTATGTTACGTTTTTTTAAAGAACAAAACCTTTCTCCAGAGGAGATTCAGACATTATTTAAAACTATTAAATGACTTTTCCGAAGTTTTCAACCTCAATACATTTCCATCTTGTATAGTCCAAGTATAATTATGACTGCTTGCCCCCATAATCAGACTCGTAATATCTACATGAGGAGAAAGGGTATCTAAAATCACGATATTGAAGGCTGTATCTGTCCCTGTGTTTTGAAAACGAATTTTGTAATCTATTGCTGTATTTTTGTAGATATAATGAGCAACTCCATAACCTGCTGGCTGTGCTGCCTTATCATTGGGATCATAAGAACCTACATTTTGTTGACAATCTACTGCTATAAATGGAGAACTATTTCCATTAGATAGTTGTGTAATAAAACCTGTACTAAATGTCCCATCAGATAAAGGATTGCAGCCCTCTACACTAGCCATAGCCACCAAATCTCCTAACAGAGCCGGAAAACCTGCCAACTGTTCTACTTCTATGCGATACGTCTTACCTGCTGCCGCTGCTTGCACAATATTAGTAAATTGGTTTGTGCCTAGTTGCACAGTACCTGTACGCATGATAACATTATCTTCAAATACGAAGTATTGCTGAGACTGTAACATAGGGCTTCCTGTATTTCCTATCTTAAAATAAACGGTATCATTTTGGCAAATGGCAGATGCTTGAGCAATAGGTCCTGCCCAGATTGGCAAACAAACTGTATCTGGATAAATATGAGCTTCCGTACAATGTGTTTGTTCAAACTGTGCACCAGCATCAACGATTGTAGTTATTGTAAAATCTCCACACTCCCCAACAGCTAAATTACCAATATTAAAAGTATAGAAACTTCCTATTTGGCTCGCTATAGGAATACTTGTTCCTAATACATTCAACGCAGTATCTAAATCTATTTCTACATAAGCATTAGAAGCCATTGCAGTGCCATTGTTGCAATAAGACACAGTATATGAACTTCCTCCACCTGTTTGACGCAAAAAAGGTGCAGATATATCTACCTCTAAATAGGAGCACAAAGTAGTTGCCTCTAATGCCCAATCGACCTGTTGAAGGGTGTAATTGGTATCTACAGTAACTTGTTGACTAGACAAACAAGATTGCATGTATAAAGTAGAAGGTAATACTGTAATGGTATAGGTTCCTGTATCTAAAAAAGCTTTATAATTGCCTAGAGTATCATACGTTGAGGTGTATACGACTTTAGCTCCTTTCTCAAACTTAAGAAACTGGCCTATGTATCCATTCTCCAAACTATCTACTTGGCAATTTGAATTTGTATCAAAAACTACACGACCTTCTACAGCTAAAGGATAGCAATTTTCTAAATAAAAAGCATTAGGGTCTTTATTCCAATTTGAGTTATTAATAGCTGCTTGATCATCTACTACACAAATCTGCATAAATGGCCGATTATGCTCACTATATAATGCTGCCAATACACTATTATTTCGCAAATCTAAATAGCTTAACTGATTATTATCACAAGAAAAGAATGTTAAAGCAATATTATTAGCCAAATTCACGTCATTTAACTGATTATTATCACAACGAAAATCTGTCAATGCTGTATTGTTTCGCACATCTATATCACTCAATTGATTATGATAACAATACATTTCTTCTAGAACAAGATTATTCGTCACATCTAAACTAGATAACTGATTTCTATAACAATACAAATTCTCTAAAGCTATATTATTCGTCACATCTAAGTTAGTTAACTGATTGTCTTGACAATACAAATCTTCTAGAGCTGTATTGTTACTTAGGTTTAAACTACTAATTAGATTACTATTACAATTCAGATTTCTCAATGCAGTATTATTACTTAAACTCAAACTTCCCAATTGATTACCATTACAATTCAATACTCGTAAATTCGTAAAAGCTTCAATACCTGTTAAATCCGTAATACCACTAAATGAGACACTTAGTGTAGTAATTACCAATGCATCACTATTTAAGATTTGACCATTGACTTGTCCATCTGAATCAATTCCTAAAGCAATCAATTTTTGCTCAAAAGCAGTGTCAGGAATAGTAATAGTTTGTGCAAAACTTATCGCCTCACAGAATAACACTAATATTAATATGTTTATCAATCCTCTCATTTTTCTTATTTTTTTTAATAGCCTATAAAACACCATGGTTTGTTATTGATACAGGCAAATGTAGCAGCTTGCCTGTGTAGGCACAAAGACAAATAACAAACATTGTTTATTTTTTACGTAAAAATTAGTATATTTCTACTATGCATAAAAGTAAACTTATACAGACCCTTCAAGCATTTAATAGTCAAGAGTTAGAATTGCTAAAAAAATGGATATACTCTCCTGTTGGATGCCAACACCCCGAGACTCAAAAACTGCTTCTAAACTTAATATCCAAACGAAAACTAAGCGATAAAACAGCTAATAAAAATCTTGTTTTTAGACAACTTTACCCTCAAAAACCTTATGATGATTCTAAGCTAAGAACTTTGATGAATAGAAGCCTACAAGTGTTAGAAAATTTTGTTCATTTTTCATTGCAAAAAAAAGATGCTTTTTCTAAAAATAAAGCCCTAGTTAATTTCTATCAGTCTCGGCAACTTCCAAAATATGCTCAACAGTATATACAAAAAGCTCAAAAACTACAAAAACAACAGTTTTCACAAGATAGCCAATACTATTATCAGCAATATCAGTTGGAACAGGAAATTTTTGATCAAAAAGGCACTGCTACCCGAATGCGCCAAACCAACTTACAAACAATTTTTGACCATCATTACATTGCCTTTGCGCTAGAAACTTTGCGTCATGCATGTACAGCTATCACACATCAAAACCTTTATAATTCAAGATATAAGATACCTTTATTGGAGCAGCTCTTAAATGATATTTCCCATAACATTGCCTACAAGGACATTCCTGCCATACAGTTATATTATCACAGCTATATGGCGTTGTCTTACCCTGAAAAAGAAAAACATTTTGAGGAGTTAAAAAAACTACTAATCCATCAGCATAATATCCTGTCTGAATCAGAAACTAAGAGTATTTATGTCATTGCCATTAACTATTGTGTACGTCGCTTAAACACTGGATCAGAACACTATGTACAAGCTGTTTTTGAGTTGTATGAACATGGGTTAGATTCATCTATACTTATCGAAAAGAACATCCTTAGTCGCTTTACTTACAAAAACATAGTGGCTATTGCACTTCGACTGAAGGAACACCAATGGGTTGACCGTTTCATACAAAAATACACCTCCTATTTAGAACTTGATTATCAAGAAAACTATGGTTACTACGCAAAAGCTAAATTATTATTTTCACAAGATGATTTTGATGCCACCTTGCAACTCTTGGCTCAGGTAGAATTTGATGATATTTTTCTGAATATGGATGCTAAACTGATGCTGCTCAAGATTTATTACGAACGTCAGTATTTTGATAGTTTGGATGCTTTGATCACTAGTTTCAGACGTTTTTTGCAGCGTAAGGAGACTATTGCTTATCTGAAAGCTATCTATGAAAACATCATCAACCTCACAGAAAAGCTAATAAAACTAACTCCAGATAAGGCAAGCAAATTGGCTCTTCAAGAAGAAATTAACACCACCACCCCACTCACTGAACGCCCTTGGCTATTGGCTCAACTCCACAAACTAAAATAGCCCCAAATCTCGAAGATTTGAGGCTATCTAGTAGCTATTAAATCACATTGCAATGTGATTCTATTGCGCTATAATCTTACCAGTATTGATCAATTCTCCATCGCCTTCTAGTCTATAGACATAAACGCCTTGTGGTAAATTGCCTCTCTGCAATTGGATTTTATTCTCAGTAGTATTGGTCTGCAAGACCATTCTGCCCATTATATCATAAACCTTCAACTCTATCCCTTGATAACCACCACCTTCTACCTCTATCGTAGTTTGCTCTTGAAATGGATTAGGATAGACTTTGACTATTACCTCTTCTACCCATATCTCATCTACAGATACTCTAGATACTGTAAAGTTTTCACCTACAGTATGAAATGTTGTATTGGTCAACACTACTGGATTGTAATCAAAGTAAATAGCTGCTTGATTCTCAATTACAGTACCTAAAGGATTATTTGTTTTTTGAGCTATACGGTATCTAAAAAAACCATTGGATAAAGGTTCATTTACATTGCTGTCAGGCAGCATTATATTATAAAAATTGACTCTCAATACATTCCCATCTTGTATTGTCCAAGTATAATTGTGACTGCTTGCGCCCATCTGGAGACTTGCAATATCTACATGTGGTGATAATGTATCTAAAATCATAATATTAAAGGCGGTATCTGTTCCTGTATTTTGGAATCGTATTTTATAGTCGATTGCTGTATTTTTATAGATGTAATGTGCGGTATCATAACCTGCTGGTTGTGCTGCTTTGTCGTTAGGATCATAAGAT
>JAAEPD010000345.1 GCA_024222455.1 Aureispira sp. | reverse complement strand
CCCGATATTTCTTCCTTAAAGGGCTTCAAAAGCTTTATAATTACGAATCTATGTTACGTTTTTTTAAAGAACAAAACCTTTCTCCAGAGGAGATTCAGACATTATTTAAAACTATTAAATGACTTTTCCGAAGTTTTCAACTTTAATGCTAATTTTAAAAAAATCACTGGAATCACCCCTTCTTACTTTAGAAAAAACCGTTCTACACCAATTTAATTTAATTTTGGAAGATCATTTTTTGCCTAATTGAACAAATAGGTAATGGATTGATAAATCCTAAGTAATTGGTATTCAATTATTTACAACTCCTCTTGTCTGACTTTCATTTCTGCTATACATTTGCCATGTATTAATAATTTTATAACACTGAAATGGAATAAATTATGGCAGTAGCTAGACAAGAAAAAAGCAGTAAGGTCTACTTAACTAAAATTAGACTCACCTTAACAATAGGGTTTATGCTATTTATATTCAAAGCATATTCTCAAAATACTAACTTGAATAGTTTATTGACTCAAACACAATGGAATACTTTATTCCCTAAACGAGCTGGCACTCTTGGTGTTCATCCTCAAGGTTATACATCTGATTTCTATTCGTATGGCAACTTGATGCAAGCCGCTTTAGAAATGTCAGACTATTTAGTACAAATCAGAATTAAGCCAAGTATTTGGGGACAGTTGATAACTATTACAAAAAAATCGACTCAGTTCACCTACATTTATACTGATGTTGATCCGTGGTGGCATACCAATTCCACTCCTGAAAATATTATTGATGTAGATTTTGAAGATTTTATAAACAGCACTTCTAGTCTAAATAACAAGAGAGAGCTGGGCGCTTTTTTGGCTAACATATCTAAAGAAACAACTGGGGGCTGGCAATTACCTGTTGGGAGTGGTTCGTCGGGAGATTATGCAAGTTGGGGTCTGTATTATGTACATGAACTTGGCTACAATAGTACCACGGGAATTGGGGCTTATTCTCAAGCTCATGCTGACTATCCTCCAAACCCTTCTGTAGGGTACTATGGAAGAGGGCCGATTCAATTATCCTGGAATTATAATTACGGACAGTTTAGTAAATTCTTGTTTAATGATGCAACCGTTTTACTCAATAACCCAGACTCCATTCAGCAGGATGGGATACTGGCTTTTAAATCTGCTATTTGGTTTTGGATGATGCCTCAATGTCCAAAACCATCTGCTCACCAAGTAATGCATGATTTATGGAAAGCAAAAGTTGGAGATTATTCATCTAGCAAAATGTATACAAAAGGTTTTGCTCATACCAATAATATTATAAATGGAGGACTAGAATGTAGAGGTAGTTCGTCGGCTGCTTTTACTCAAAAAGTAGTTTTACGTTCTGAACTCTATAAGTATTACTTAGATATTATGGGGCTGACAAGTAGCCAAATAACTGCGGAAGATACCAATGGTTATTCTACCTTATGCTATACTTCTAGTACAGATGCAATGGAAAACTACCTCAACTGTTATTATGAGGTCATCTTATTAGACAATCAATTCTTGCATTTTGAAACACATCCCACTTCTGCTCAAACTGTTTTGTTACACTGGGAAATTAAAGAAGAAAAAGGCAATCAGTTTTTTGATATTCAACGTAGCTCTGATGGTATAAATTGGGAGAGGATAGGACAAATAAAGAGTACCAATAAATCTCAACCCTATAATTTTAAAGACCTAAACCCTATAAATGGGCAGAATTATTATCGTCTAAAAATTACAGACATGAACAATAAAGCAACTTACAGCAAGATTAGTACTATTCATTTCTTACAAGACATAGGTCATTGGGTATATCCTAACCCTAATCAAGGAATTTTTAACATTGAAATTAAAGGACTGAGAGAAGAATATTATACGGTTGAAGTATTTGATGCTATTGGCCGAGAAGTACATAGGGAAATAATAAAGGGAAATAAAAAGACTTTAAGTCTTCAGGGACAAGCTTCAGGTATATATACTTTAAAGCTAAAAATTGGGAATCAATGTTATTATACCAAGATAACTATTCTTCATTAGGTAAGTTATCTTGGTATAATAAAGGGTATGCAAGTATTATTTGTAAGAGTTAAATTGTTCTTTTATTTTTAAGGCTGTTTATCAAAAACCACTTTCTCAGTAGTGTTTGCACCTCCATGATTACTTGCCATAATAGACAACTCAAACTCGCTATGCTCTGACACTTTCAGTACTATAGTGGTGTCTATATTAATAGATGTAGTGTGACTATGTCCACTATGTGTAAATACCTCTGTGTTGGCAGTCGTATTTTTTAAGGAAATAGTATAC
The DNA here is from genome assembly GCA_024222455.1 of Aureispira sp. Lineage (GTDB taxonomy): Bacteria > Bacteroidota > Bacteroidia > Chitinophagales > Saprospiraceae > JAAEPD01. The sequence continues at coordinate 11,052 of JAAEPD010000345.1, read as the reverse complement.
TCATGCAACTGATCCTCATCAGCTACAGTTCCTTTTATGGTTAATAAACTATCTCCTGACATCATAGTAGAACCATTGGTTGGAGATGTAATCGTAACAGTAGGTTTAGACTCCTTGGTGCAAGCCCAAAATCCCAGTATTGCTATACTAAGCAACAAAAAACTTCGCATTTTCTAAAAAAATTTAAGTGTGTGTGTGTGTTTAATTATTAGTATTGCTTGACAAGTTGTGTAGTTGCCTTAAATAAAACCTTTAGAAACAATTATCTTTTGAGGATAATGAGGAACTTGAGGAATTGAATAGAACTGTTTATTCCATCTGCTTCTAGGTTATTGTAGGTTGTACTCTCATACATCAACATCCTCATTATCCTCAGTTCTATTCAATTAAGTTTGAAATATATTTATGAGACTCAACTCAATTTGTCAAAGCCCTTTATTTATAGTGTTTAAAAATCTGTTCCAATAGATAGATAGAGTTTAGGACGTTGTACATCTCCTGTCTCTATCCCCCAAGCATAATCCAAACGGATATAATGCCCTACAAATACGGTACGCAACCCAAATCCAAAGCCCATTACAATAGGTTTTCTATAGTAATCTACCTTTACTCGAATAGGTGAAACAGTATTAGGCCCACTGTTATCAATTAGTGTAGTATTGAGTGGATTGTCAGCAGAGAATGGTGACGATCCATGCCATGCAGTTCCCACATCAAAGAAACCAACTAACTGTAGATTTCGGAATGATGCATTACGAGGTGGTCTACGTGTAATATATTCTATGATAGGTACTCTGATTTCTGTATTGATCAAGGCATAAGAGCTACCATTTCGGATATTATTGCGGAACCCTCTAAGGTTTGCAGCCAATGCCTGCAATCCATATTTGCTTGGATCAGGTGGCAATGGGATTTCTGTATTCGATTGTGGCAACAACCAGTTTTCTACTCCACCCAAAGAGTACAGTATTTTTTGTTGCCCGAAGGAGCTTGCTCCTGCTGCTCGAACAGCAATAATTGTCTTATCATCCAAAGATAAATAATGTCTAAAATCAAAACCAATAGCTGTAGTCAAACCACCTTCAAATCCGACTTTAAATTTATCATCAGTTTCTACACTAAAGGGTTTGTACATATCCAAAAACACCTTATAGCGAGTTCCTTTTCTAGTATTCAATCTCAAATCTACAGTGTTGTCAAATACATATTCTAAGGTAATTCCTAATCTATTTTCCATATAATTAGGCACCACTAAACTCACTACCTCTTCAGATAAAATAGCCACTTTTTCTAATTGCACATTGAAAGTACCTTTCACGCTATGAAATTTGCTCAAAGGATAGCTCAACTGTGTTTGCAATAGGTGCTTGAGGTTTCGGCCTCTAGCTTCCATAGAAAAAGTACCTGCCGAATCGCTCAATATATAGTTTTGTATACGGCTTCTGCGATAAAAAGAATATTTCTGATCTAAGCGAGATTTACGATTGGCTACAGTCATGAAATATTCCATACCATTAAAATCTAGAGGCATCCGTACACCTAATTCTAGATAATAGTTTTCGAAAATATCAATAAAACTAGTCTTAAACATCATGCTCCAAGGAGTCATTTGGTAGTTTTCGCCCAAGTACATATTTAGACCTCCAAACATTGGAGTATTATCCATTTGGAAGGTGATGTTTTTCACCCTAAATAGATTTTTATATTTACGTTTTCGACTATCATCAAATTCTACTAATTTAGGTTTAGTATTGCTGATAGTTGGCGAAGATATATTGTTAGAATTATTGCTTGATTCAGCTGCTGTAATACTTCCATCATCTCCTTCGGTTAGTATAATAGGAGAAATATTCCCTATATCTTCTTCAGGGTCTTCTTCATTGACCGTAGGTTCTTCTACTTCTTCAAATTCGCTCTGAAATTCATAATTATCAATATCAATTTCGGCAGTATCAGCAGGAGTTGGTTTTGTAGTATCTGGCTGAGGTGAAGTATTGGTTATTGTTTCTGTAGTATCCAACTCAAGCACCTTTGCAGGTAATTCCTCTCCTACTGGTTGATCTTTGGCATAATCCTCTTCAATTTTTTCACTTTCTGGGCGCTCTTTCTTTGTTGTTTCAGCCTCTTCAGTTGCTTCGCTCTTTGCGTTTGCAAAGAGCTGACGATATTTAGTAGCATCGATTTCAAATGCCCGACCAACTTGAACATCTCGTACAAACAAATGATACTCACCACTTCTATATAATACATCTGCTACTCTAGAAGAATTAACATCATGCTCCTCTATACTTCTACTATAATCAGTATTGGCAGCAGCCAACCCACCTATAATTCTGACAGGCTTCAAATAACTACTATCTATATTATGAATATGGTCAAAAGAAGAATCTTGATGCATTGTTAGTGTACTTTCATCATCCAAGACTAGTATTCTATTATAATGACTTATAATAGTATCTATTTTCCCAATATATCTATTCTTAATACCATTTTCATCACTCAAATAACTATACAATACCTTATCAATAGCTTTAGGGTGAGACTCATTGGCAAAAGGAGTATTCGTTAATCGAATCAAATCTTTATTTCCATTTGCAAAACTGTAGAAAAAGAGATCTTTATTATCTAATGGCAACTCATTTTGGAGACCTTCTTTTATAATTTTATCATGCGGACGATTAGATGCAAATACTACTCCTCGCTCTCCTTTCAAGTTGACTACAGCTACACCTGCTTCATCCCAATGATCTTGCGTAATAGCTTTTAGTGCCCCATTTTTGAACGAATAAATATCTGAATATCCATTTTTGAGCGCTGTCAGGACTAACTCTTGAGAGTTGGCAACAGCAAAATGTGTAACTCTATCTACATCTTTAACAATCTTTTCAGTTGCCTTAGATTTGGTAGAAACACCTTGATAACGTACTCTGATTTTATTATTTTTTTGATAAATCACAATCAACTGTTGCCCACTCTTAGTCCATCCCAACAATGGATAGTTGCTATCATAGTGTCCTGCAGGATCTTTTAAGCCACCTTTGAAAACAACTGTTGCTTTATCATTTTCTACATCATGTACATATACCTTAAATTTGCCTTGTTGCTGCTGTACATAAGCTACTTTTGTTCCATTAGGATTCAGACTGACTTGTTGCAACCCTTCGTTTTTTGCAAGATTTATACTCAATTCACCTTTATTAGGGAATCTTCTATTTTGCCCATCTGAGTTGTAACGATTTGTATAAAAATTCCACCAATTGGTACCAACTATATTATAAAAATTATTGCCAAAAACATATAAAAACCCATTTTCGACACTTCTATTTATTCTAGTCAAATACAATAAATTGGCTACTGTAGAAGCACCATACTCTTCCGAAATAAAATGAAAAAGAGATTGGCCTGCCAATTCTGGTTGCTTACGAGCTAAGTCTGTAAAATTCTCATATCGTTTAGAAAGTAATGCCTCTCTTAATTCATTATCTCTAGTTGTATTCCATTCTTCGGAAGCATAGCCAATGATACCTTGAACAAACCATTGAGGCAAGTTCATTAAGAATGTATTTTGCACTACTTCTTGCAAATTAGTACCAAACAAAATTCGCATAATTAGGGAGCGTGCTATTCCTCTTCGTATCTGTTTACGCAAATCTTGATGATCCCCGTTGAAATACACCTCAATTTTGGGAGCCAATAATTGTGTTGTTCCACCTTTATTGACACTATGATTTTGTATACCTATATTGCTTTGCTCATAATTACTATAATCGCTGTAGACAATAACCTCTATCCTGTTACGTAACTGATGCTCAAATAATGTAGTCAACTCTACATAGTCCATTTCGGCTACAGGTAAGACAAATTTGGTGAGTTCTTCATCTTTTTCGGCATAAGAAAAAGCAAAATTAGTGGAGATGTATCGCATCCATTTATGTTGTTCGTATTGTATGCGATTTTGTCCAAACTCGGAACTGACCAACTGCCCATAACTATGCTGTACACCTAATAGTGCAAAAAAAGTTAGGATACAAATGGAGGTGATTTTATATTGATTCATATATTGCTTAGATTTTTATCGAACAATTGACAGTAGCGAACTCACAAAAACTTGTATTTTTGTATAGTCATTCAATTATAAGATGCTGGATAATAGTATAGTCCACCATACTTATAACTGTTTTATATCTATTTTAACGTTTTTTTGGGGCAATGGGTTAATAAAAGTACCCAAAATGTGATAGTTTTGCTACAAAAATAACACCATACTAAAAATAAACTTATGGCTTCAGTACACTTTTTTACAATGAACCCCTTTTCTGAAAACACTTATATTGTATACGATGAAACTAAGGAATGTGTTGTCATCGATCCAGGTTGCTATACACCTGCCGAACGTACAAAGTTGGTAGACTATATTGGCAAGCAAGGTTTCACACCTGTTCGTCTACTCAATACTCACTGTCATGTTGACCATGTTTTTGGTAATGGTTTTGTAGCTGCAGCCTACAATTTGGAACTAGAAGCGCACAAAGGGGAAGTACCTGTACTAGAGAGCTATCCTATGGTTGCTGATATGTACGGCATTCCTAATATACAACAATCTCCATCTATTGATAAGTTTTTGGAGGAAGGGGATATAGTAGAGTTTGGTAATACCAAAATGAAGGTGCTTTTTGCTCCTGGACACTCTCCTGCTAGCATTTGCTTTTATTCAGAAGCTGATGGTTTTATTATAGCAGGTGATGTTTTATTTCAAGACAGCATTGGTCGTACCGATTTGCCTGGTGGCGATTATGATACCTTAATCAATAGTATTAAAACACAATTGTTACCTTTGCCTGACTCCGTTAAGGTATATCCAGGACATGGGTCTGCTACTACTGTAGGTAGAGAACGAAAACATAACCCATTTTTGAAGTAGACTATACTTAATAATTATCTATGAAGACTCTGCTGCTTTTCTTTTTTTTAGGATTATCCATCCAACAATGTTATGGACAATTTAGCTTTATGCTATGGGAAAAAGAAGGCTTAACTTCAGGAGATGAATTTGAGGTTATTTCTATACCTGAATATTTAAATAGCCAAGTAGATTTCAAGTCTTCTTTTATACCTTCTCAAATTGAAAATGCACATAACTTAAAAAAGGTAAATCTTGCAAAGAATTACCACATAGCGGATTGGGATGATGCATTTATGCAGTTATCGAAAGTGCCTAGTGTAAAGGAAATTGACCTAAGTCTAAACTTATTTGAAAAGCTCCCTCTTAGTACTACTAATCTAGATCAAGTAGAGCAGTTGGTATTAAGAGCTTGCCATCATTTAGATTTTGAACAAGCATTTGGTCTTCTTAAAGATATGGAAAAGCTCAAAAAATTAGATTTAACTAATAATAGCTTTGAGCAACTCCCTGAAAACATAAAGTTGCTCCAACAACTCGAAGAATTAGACTTGTCTTATAATCCCTTTTTGGATTACCAACATTTGTTTTCTATTATAGAGCAAATGCCTAATCTGAAGGTACTATATTTAGAAAATAATGAGCTAAAAAAAATCCCTATAGATTTAAATAAAATTAAGCATCTTGAGGGCCTTTTCTTTTCACATAATGAGAACTTAGATATTGATGCTCTTATAACAGCACTCAAAGATTTTCGTCATCTCAAAACACTTGATTTAGAGTTTATTTCTGCAAAGGAGCTACCCAATACAATTGGAAATCTAGTTAGTTTAGAGGAACTAAATATGGATGATAATTTTTTAGTTACTCTTCCCTCCTCAATTACAAAACTTACAAAGCTTCAAAAACTATACTTAAGAGGAAATGAGTTTGAAGATTTCCCTAAAGAAATTTGTGAATTAACAGCTTTAAAAATATTAAAAATATATAGTAACAAAAATATAAAAGTTACGATTCCTGAAGAATTTTCAAATTTAAAGGACCTTGAGTATGCTTATATACCAGAAGTTTCTATCCATAAACTATTACCTTTCTATAAGAATTTCCCTAAATACAAATCATTAGAAATAAGGCTAAATAAAAATGAAACGATACCTTCTATTGTTCAAGAAATAACACAACTAGAAGAGGTTTTGGTTATGTTTAATAATGGAGCAAAAATAGAAGAGTCTTTAAATATTTTAGCTAAGAATCGCTCTATAAAAAAACTAGAAATAAGATATTTTGGAGAGGTTGTGCTGCCTTCTACTTTAGGGAAATTTAAAAACCTTGAAGAACTAAACTTCTATACTCCTAGAGATCAAAAATTAACAATTCCTAAAGAAATTGGAGAACTAAGTGCACTAAAAAAACTTATTGTCTCCAGAAATTTTGTACTGAGTGACCTACCTAAAGAATTTGGTAATTTAAGACAACTTGATTCTCTTGTTTTAACAGGAACAAGTCTAAGCAGTTTACCTGAATCTATTGGTGGCTTAAAAAACCTTACACATCTAGATATTAGTAATTGCCCTATAAAAACATTGCCTAAATCTATTGGAAAGCTCAAACTACTCCAATCTCTAAACATTAGCTTTAGTAAACTAAAACAAGATGTTTTTCTTGAACTCCCAGAAGAGTTTGGCAACTGTAAATCATTAAAATTCTTAAATGCTCAATATAGCAATCTACAAAAACTACCTACTACTTTTGGAAACCTCAGTGCTTTAGAAATACTAGATTTATCTAATAACCAACTAGAGATATTACCAAACAACTTTGGCCTATTAAAGAGTTTAAAATTATTGACCTTAAAATCCAATAACTTATCAGTTTTGACCAATACATTTGGATCCCTAAAAAATCTTCGTTATCTAGATTTAAGTAATCAAAAATACTTTAGAGTTAAAGATTTCCATAAAGAAATAACAGCATTAGCAAAATTACAATACTTAGCAATAGATTTAAAAAAACCGACAGATTCAATAGTAGATATTCCTAAAGGCATAGAGAATTTAACTAATCTAACAGCCATAGACTTGAAGATAAATGGTAAAACGAATTGGTCTAGTGTCCTTCAAAATCTTGGCGCACTAAAACAGCTTAAAATTGTAACCTTAGCACTAGAGAATGCTATTCCTAAGGAAATTCATCATTTACAATATGTCACTGATTTAGAGCTTAGATCTAGTACGCTTTCCAAAAATGTTCCTTTTATCACCTTAACAGAGGGTTTAGGAAAATTAAAAAACCTAAAATCATTAACTATTAGTAGAGATGAACTTAAAGAATTATCCAAAGAGCTAACTGGATTAAAATCACTTCATTATTTATACTTATCTTGTGACTATATAAACTGGGAATCAACTTTTAATATTTTGGGGCAAATCCCTAAGTTAAAAACATTAGAAATAAAACACTGTAAAATTCCTGTGTTGCCTCATACAATCAATAGTTGTAAGACATTAGAAGTATTAGATATAAGCCTCACTACTTTAGTAAAAGCATCCAATGAATTAACAGGTATGTCTAACCTAAAAACACTTGACTTATCTTTCAATAAACTTGTACAGTTACCAAATGAACTCTATAAACTCACTAAACTAAGTCGTTTAGATGTATCTAACAATAAAATAGGAGACTTACCTATTGGTTTGATTTACTTAAAAAATGTGAAATTTTTAAGCCTTTCTAGTAATTCAATTCCAGATAAAGTTATAGACTTTTATAAAAACAATACAACTTCAAAAAATATATCTATATATCATTAATATAATAACTCTAATCTATATATGAAACGCACAGAACTCTCCGACTTAGGCGAATTTGGCCTAATTGAGTACTTAACTAAAGATATTCAGCATCAGCAACCCTCAACATTCAAAGGTGTGGGTGATGATGCTGCTGTGATTGATCATGGCAGTAAAAAAACAGTAGTTTCGACTGATTTACTGATCGAAAACGTTCATTTTGATCTGATTTACACTCCCTTGAAGCATTTGGGCTATAAAGCAGTAGTCGTCAATCTTTCGGATATATATGCAATGAATGCTAAACCTACTCAGATTACAGTTTCTATAGCTGTTTCTAATCGTTTTTCGGTAGAGGCTGTTCGTGAATTGTATGAGGGGATTCATTTAGCTTGCAAAATGTACAATGTAGATTTGATTGGAGGTGATACAACTTCTTCTATCAAAGGTTTGATGATCAGTGTAACCGCTCTTGGAGAAGCTAAAGAAGAGGAATTGGTCTATAGAGATACTGCTCAAGTGGGCGATCTTATCTGCGCTTCCGGCGATTTTGGTGCTGCTTATGTTGGTTTGCAACTCTTGGAAAGAGAAAAAGAGGTTTATTTAGCCAATCCTGATATGCAACCTAAACTAGAAGAGAAAAATTATATAGTAGGCCGCATTCTCAAACCAGAAGCTCGTAAGGATATTTATGATTTTTTCCAACAGGCTAATTTGATTCCTACATCCATGATTGATGTTTCGGATGGTTTGTCTTCTGAGATTCGCCATATTTGTCACCAATCTAAAGTGGGTGCTTTGGTAGAAGAATCTGGTATTTATATAAGAGAGGAACCGTTCATGAAAGCGTTGGACTTTAAACTAGATCCATTGATCTGTGCATTGCATGGTGGTGAGGATTATGAATTGCTCTTTACCATCAATCCTAAGGATGTTGAAAAGATAAAATTCAATATGGATATTCGCATTCTTGGGGAGATTGTTCCAGATGAAGATGGTATACATCTACACACCAAAGGTGGCCAAATGCGTGATCTGATTGCACAAGGTTGGCAACATCACTAGACTAATCAACAGTTTTGATATAAAAAGGTCCCTAATCTACTTGATTAGGGACCTTTACTATTTCAAACACCTTCAAAAAAACTAATCTACGATCAATTTACCTGTCTTGATCAATTCGCCATCGCCTTCCAATTGGAAGATATAAACACCTTGTGGTAGATTATTCCTTTGTATTTCTATTTTATTATTGGTAGAAATATATTGTATTGCTTCTCTACCTGTAATATCATAAACCTTCAAGATTAATTCTTGATGATCAGCTCCTACCACTTCTAAGGTTGCTTGTTCCTTAAATGGATTAGGATAGACCTTCACTTCTACATCCTCACTATCATCTATATCATTAAGTCCGGTTATGACCATTGTTACAAAACCACTTCTAATAGTATGATAGGTCTCATTGGTAATAATGGGTGCATTATAATCAAAATAAATAGCTGCATCATTATAAATAACTGTTCCTGCCACATTATTAGGAACTTGGTTGATTCGGAAACGAACAAAACCATTAGAGCCTGGCTCATTTACATTACTATCTGGTAACATAATATTGTCGAAAGTAATTTCTAATATACCAGTACCATACACCCTCCAAGTATAATTGTGGCTACTGGCTCCCATTTGTATACTTGCTATATCTAAATGCGCAGACAAGGTATCTCTAATTACGACTCTAAATGCAGTATCTGTTCCCGTATTCTGGAAGCGTACTTTATAATCTAAAGGGGTATAGTTATAAATATAGTGTGGTGGTGCATAACCTTCTGGTTGCGCAGTTTTATCATTTGGATCATAGGCAGCTATCATTGGTTGACAATCTATTGCTATAAATGGAGAACTATTTCCATTTGACAAGTTAGTTACAAAACCTGTATTAAAGGTTCCATTAGTATAAGGATTACAACCTTCTATTACTGCTGTGGCTACAGAATCACCTAACAATGCAGGGAATCCTGATATTTGTTTAATATCTAATCGATAGGTTTTGCCTGCTAAAGCATATTCTTTTATTTGTTCTGTCCCATTAGCTCCTAATACACTTGTTGATCCTGTTTTAAATATAATATCATCTTCATAGACAAAATATTGTAAGGGCTGTAACATTGATGCACCTTTATTTTGAATTGTAAAGACAACTGTATCATTAACACATGCTGCATTTATATCCATGTTTGCTCCATTCCAAAAATTAGGAATGCATATAGAATCTGGATAAATATGTGCTTCTGTACAAAACGATTGATCTATCAAAGCTGTAGGACCAGCAATAACTTGTACTGAAAAACTACCACAATCTCCTACTCCTACATTTCCTAGATTAAATGTATATAAATTTCCCACTTGTGCACTAATAGGAATAGAACTAGTTAGTATTGTTAAATCTGGATCAAATTCAATTTCGGTATAAACATTTTGTGCATCAACAGTTCCATTATTACAATAAGAAATTGTGTAATCGCTTCCTTGCCCTGTTGAACGAATAAAAGGTGCTGATACATCTATATTCATCAATGGACATTGAGTAGATGAGCTTAATGGAAAATCTAAAACTTGTACAAGTTGATAAAATCCATTAAAAACTATTGTGCCGGGATTGGCTTGGCAAAGTGATAAGTAATAAGGTAAATCATTTTTTATTCTAATAGAATAAGAGCCAGAATCTACTAACATAGAATAATTCCCAAAACTATCTGTTGTTGCATAAAAACTGTCACCTCCTATATTTATTGCTTCTACTATTATTCCTGACAAATTAATATCTCCTGTATTATTAGTACAATCATTATTATTATCCTGAAAAATATTTCCTTGAATAGGGTTATTATGCACATTCCCCAATGTATCAAATTGAAGTAAGTCGGTTATATTGGTAATACTATTGTATGCTGCCATTACTATATTTTGATTGAGAGTTTCTTCAATCAAAATTCTTGGCTGATATGTATAATCAACCCATTCTACATGCTTTTCGGAATGCACTATTTTATTTAATGAGTTCAAGTTTTGATCTGAATACCAGATTTCGGCTTCATGAAAAGGAGCCCAGCCCAGAGTCTGTCTTGAAATAGAGCTCACTATTTTTCCATTGTTCATTTGCTCTATCTCATAAATAGATAAATTAGTCTGTGAAGAAGGATCTATTATTTTTTTAGTCCATACTGTATCAAAGTTACTATCTAACTTAGAACATGTTTAAAAATTAAAGCAAGTAAAGTTTAAAAACGGTTTAATAAAATTTGGCAATTAGCCCAAAGAATCCAAGCTTCCGAACTATCCGTCGTTTTTTCATAGTCTTTG
>JAAEPD010000344.1 GCA_024222455.1 Aureispira sp. | reverse complement strand
CATTTTTTAATTTTTAGACATACTCTAAATATTTTTTATCAAAAACTAAGAAATAATGTTTTTTTGAATTTTAGCAGAAAAATCAAAAAACAGCAAATTATATATATACCATTATACACAACAAAACAGTATAGTATTTATTGAAAAACTTAGGAATAACAGATGTTAAATCTCAGAAAATCAAAATGCTAGTTTTGTTTAACTTCCTATAAAATGATTAAGAAAACACCTAAAATGCTTTTTAAGGCATTAAAATTTGCAACAAATATGAATAATAATAAAAATCCAAAAGACGACGCAGACGAAAGAGCAGAGAGAGCCATCAGAAATCATGTAATGTGGTCAATGGGAGCAGGGTTTATTCCTTTTCCTATCGCTGACTTTATTGCGGTAGCTGCGGTTCAATTAGATATGATTCGCACATTGAGCAATGTTTATGGAGTCGATTTCAAAGAAACAGAAGGAAAAGCAATTATAACTTCGCTTACCGGTTCGGGGCTTTCTCGTTTGGGAGCCAACGCCTTGGTCAAAATGATTCCAGGAGTAGGAACTATGCTTGGAGGTGTATCTATGGCGATTATGTCAGGCGCATCTACTTTTGCTCTAGGGCAAGTATTTAAGAGGCATTTTGCTACAGGAGGTACTTTCTTAGACTTTGATACGGATCGTTTTAAGCGTTATTATGATGAGCAATTTGAAAAAGGTAAAACAGTAGCTAAAGACATTAAGAAAGAGGATGACGAAAGAAAAGCTGCTGAGAAAAGCCAACCAAAAGCTGAAGCTAAACAAGATGCTCCACCTAAGCAGGAAGCTCCTAAAGCTGAAAATAAAAACAGCCAGATCATTGACAAACTCAAGGAACTAGCAGAGCTCAAAGAAATGGGCGTGATTACGGAAGAAGAGTTTGCTCAGATGAAAGCTAGACTGATCGAAAATTACGGATAAACCAACACTTGACTTATACTCTATAGTCACTCACAATATTTTTGTGGGTGACTTTTTTTGTTTATAACCATCATGAAGTTTGGCTATACTCATTCAAAATTCTACCTTTAGTTGGACTTATTTAAACTATCTTAAAAACACTAAGAAAGATTGTTATGAATCTGAATTTAAAAAATAAAAATGCCCTTGTTTGTGGAAGTACTCAAGGTATTGGGAACGCTGCTGCTACGGAGCTTGCTGCTATGGGAGCCAATGTAACTTTGGTAGCACGAAATGCTGAACGATTGGAGGCTGCTAAAGCTGAATTAGATACAAGTCAGGGCCAAGTCCATGATTTTCTTTGTGCTGATTTTTCTAATCCAGAAAACTTAGAAACAGTATTAACAGATTATCTAAAGGATGGTAAAGCTATACATATCCTAATCAATAATACTGGAGGCCCAGCAGGTGGACCTATAGCCAAAGCTAGTATCGCTGAGTTTAGAAGTGCATTTGAAATGCATTTGATCTGCAATCATATATTAGCGCAAGCTGTTATGGAAGGCATGAAATTAGCAGGTTATGGGCGTATTATTAATGTGATTTCTACTTCTGTAAAACAGCCGTTGAATAACTTAGGGGTTTCTAATACGATAAGAGGTGCTGTAGCCAATTGGGCCAAAACTATGGCTAATGAGTTAGGGCAACATGGTATTACGGTCAACAATGTGTTGCCTGGAGCAACCAATACCGCTCGTTTGCAAAGTATCATAGAAAATAAGGCTAAAAAACAAAGCAAATCAATAGAGCAAGTCACTAAAGATATGCAAGGCATTGTGCCTGCTGCTCGTTTTGCAGAAGCTACAGAAGTGGCCAATGCTATAGCATTTTTAGCATCACCTGCTGCAGCCTATATCAATGGGGTGAATTTGCCAGTAGATGGTGGTCGAACTAAGTGTCTATAAAATATGGAAGAGCGACTAAGGGCACGATTGGCTACAATGTAGGAAGATAGTACTTTGCATAACTACTTTGAACAAGAACATGTTGCTGGCCAAAACATGGGTAGTAAGGAAGCTATGGAGTACCTAAGAGCTCTATTTTTTTTGCAGATAAAAACCTTAATGATAAACTCCAACATTGGGAGTATCAAGCTATGATTGCCTATAAGATGGGTAACATCTACAATTATATGGGCGAAAATAAACTGGCAACTCAATGTTGGAATGAATCCATAGATTTGGAGTTGAGTCATGGTGATTTACCTCATCCGTTTACTTAGGAATACAGGCGATTTCTATATGGAAGATGGGCAGAAAGACAAAGCTATAGAGATTTTTAAGTTAGCTCTTATGATATTTGAGACGAATGAAGATGATCGAGCAGAGGAGCTAAAAGAGAAAATAAGAGTTATTCAAGGTGAAAAAAGTGACTGATAAACAGAAAATAGATCAATTTTTATTGTCAAACAGGCCAGAAAATACCTTGTTAGCTTATCAGCTGTTGCGATCTCAGTTGAGATATGGCACCAAAAGAGCTTTGAGATATGTTGTCAATTATTTTTTTAAGCAGCACCGAAAAGATTGTGGAAATAATCTAACTATTGCTTTTGGGAATATTCTTAAAATCTCTTTTAATACCTTTGAGGTCTCAGATTGGGCTTATCCAGATATAGACAGTTTCTTGGACTATAGGATAGAGGATAACACCAAAACCTTAGAAATGGGAAATTATAGAATTGGGGATGATACCTCTTTTATTGGTGATTTATCAGATTACAAGGATAAAAAAGAGTTAAAAGAAATTTTAGACGATTTTTGTTTGAAGTATCAGGATTTAATGATCTCTAAACTAGAGGTGTAAGATGAGTAAACAAGGGAAGGTAAAAGAATTGTTATTATCAAATATTCCTGAAAATATTTACTTGGCTTATCATTTAGCGCAATCACAATTAGGGTTAACCAAGCAGGAGGCTTTACAGTATATTTTGCATACTAGTTTTGAGTATCAACCTAAAGAATTGAGCAAGCTTATGCTTATTCCTCTAGGCAATAACCTAAAATTTTGTTTTTGGATCGAAGAGTTAGAAAGAAGTCCTATAGATTTTGAAATAATTTTCATTTGCCAAATAAAGAATAGTAAAAATCATTTGTTATTTAATAAAGAATATGAGCTGTTTGGAGGGATTTGGTTAGGGTATGAAAAGGTAACAGTGGATAACAAACTAAATGTAAAAAAGGTATTAGATCAGATTTGTGGAGAAACTATAGATTTGGTCACCTCAGAATTGGAAGAGCATAATGAAGCATAAACAACAAATAAACGATTTATTAGATTCTCTAACCCCTGAGAATCAATTAGCAGCTGTAGCGCTAATGCAAAAGAAATTGGATTGGCCTTTAGATAAAGCATTGATCTATATCTATCACCATCATTGGGATGATAATAGTGATGAACTTATACTAAATTTAGGAAAAACTAAAGCTGTTTATATTCTAGACATAGATGCTGAGGACGACCCTATTTTATCTCCCAAAAGAGAATGGGAAGTTTGTTTGTTTTTTCAGCTTAAGTATGAAAATGAAGTTATTCAAAAAGATATAATTGTAGAAGAATCGATCCCTTTTGAGGAAGATCGAGATTTAAAGGATTATAAAGCTCCAATTCAAGAACATTTTAAGGGCGCTTTACCTTTAATTATGCAATATTTGAATGCATAAGTATTCATGAATGAAATAATCGGAATCGCTTATTAGAAATTAGAAAGAATATTCAATAACAACTTTGATATGCAGTTTGAAAAAGATATACAAGATTTATTGAAGAGTAATACCCCAAAGAATAATATTCTAGCTATTCAATTAATAAAAGGCCAAATGGGTTATACGTATGAAGAAAGTCTTTTGATGCTGTTTGACTATCATTGGGAAGTGGAAATCCAAGAATTGACACTTAAACTAGCTGAATATGAATTTAAATATATTATTGAATTTAGTCCAGATGATGAAACTGGAGGTTGGAAAGCTGAACTAGTTTATGAATATGGCAAGACAAGTGAAAATGCATTTGAAGGGGAATTGTTAGAATCAATGGTCATTGGATATTATGAACAAACACATTGCTATTTACAACAATTTGAAGAAGAAGATGTGCCAACTCACTTTAGTGTTCAAGTTCCATCTATCATAAAACTATTACAACTATCCTAACATTCCTAAACTTATAATATTGTTGCAACCAAATCAAAAAATAAATGCTTTACTGGATGCTCAAGGTCCTGCCAATCAACTCTTAGCTATTCAGTTGATGCAAGGTCAATGGGGCTGGTCTTTAGAGCAAGCATTGATTTATGCATTTGAATGTTATTGGAAGAGAAGTAAAGAGGAGTTGGTCTTGGATTTAGGGACAACTAAAGTGAGTTATATTTTGGAAATAAAGGATGATCACAACTTGCCGATGGGTTGGGATGTAGATTTGTATTTTGAGTTAGAACATCAAAAGAAAACAGTGCATAAAGAAGTTGTAGTTTGGGATAATATAGAGTTTGAAGAAGATCGAGTCTTAAACGATTATAAAAGCAAGGTAGAGGCTCATTTTAAGGAATATTTACCTTTGATTGTTAAGTATATGAGCACTTAAATATGCTTAAAGCCTAAACAACAATTGCATGAATTGTTATTAAGCGATAGCCCTGAGAATAGTTTATTGGCTATTCAGCTGATGCAAGGAACTTTGGGGTATTCTAAAACAGAAGCAATACAGTATGTTTTTGATTATCATTGGAAAGAAGATATAGATAAGTTGAAATTTAATATAGGTGCTGTCACTGTGATTTATTGGATTGGAGTGGTGCATAAAGAGGGTTTAGGAATGGGCTGGGAAGGTGATTTGATTTTAGACTATAAGGCGGAGGGAGCTATTTACGGTCAAGAGGAATTGATTCGGCAAGATGGTTTTGCAGATGAAGATTATTATTTGAGCGACTATGAAGAGTTGATTAGAACACATTTTGGGCAGCAAATACCAATTTTGCTAAAAGCATTAAATTTGTGAGAATGCAGTTTGAGCAGGAAATACAAGACTTATTAAAAAGTAATAGGCCTGGGAATAATATTATTCTTCTCGAATTAACCCAAAGTCAGTGGAAATGGTCTATTGATAAGGCTTTGTTGTACTTGTTTGATTATCATTGGAAGGAAAAGTTATTTGCATTAAAGTTAGAAATAGGGCCTATTGAGCTAAGCTATAGATTAGAATATACCGATGATGGAGGGTTAACGGAGCTGATGTGGTATGATATTGATTTAGAACTTAGAATGTTTAATTTGAATACAATTATTGCCACAGAACTACTAACTTCTAATAAAGCTTGGGAATATGAAGTATCTAAGCTTAATAAGTATAAGTATCTAAACAATTATGGAGATTTTATAAGAATACATTTTGAACAGCAAATACCAATTATATTAGAACAGTTGAATTATTAATATAGTCCACTATTAATCTATAAAAACACTATGAAATTTATTCAAAATTATATCGGAGGTAAACTAATGAAACCTTCTGATGATCAGTATTTGAATGATTATAATCCTGCTACAGGCAAGGTCTATGGACGAATCCCTGATTCGGATGAGCATGATGTAAGAGCAGCTGTATTAGCAGCCGAAGCCGCATTTCCTGCTTGGTCTCAAATGCCTATTGAGGAGCGATCAGCTATTTTAATGCGTGTTTCTACATTGATAGAAGCTAATTTAGATCGTTTGGCCGAAGCGGAGTCTATCGATAATGGTAAACCAGTTTGGCTAGCTAAGGCAGTGGACATTCCACGTGCTGCAAAGAATTTCCATTTCTATGCAACAGCCATTCAGCATTTTGCTACAGAGGCGCATGCTATGACCAATCAGGCTATTAATTATACATTGAGAGAACCTATTGGTGTAGTAGGTTGTATTTC
Source organism: Aureispira sp. (assembly GCA_024222455.1). Lineage (GTDB taxonomy): Bacteria > Bacteroidota > Bacteroidia > Chitinophagales > Saprospiraceae > JAAEPD01. The sequence continues at coordinate 2,649 of JAAEPD010000344.1, read as the reverse complement.
GCCTTGGAACCTTCCATTGTACCTTTTTTCTTGGAAAATAGCTCCAGCACTAGCCGCAGGAAACTGTGTAGTAGCTAAACCTTCTGAGGTGACCCCAATGACAGCCTTTTTACTCTCAGAAATCTGTATAGAGGCAGGTTTACCTGCAGGGGTTTTGAATATAGTGCATGGTTTAGGGCCAAAAGTAGGAGAAGCTATCGTTAAACACCCAAAAGTGAAAGCAATCTCTTTTACAGGAGGTACCAAAACAGGAGCACATATAGCAAGCATAGCAGCTCCCGAATTCAAAAAAATGTCCTTAGAATTGGGAGGTAAAAACCCTAATGTCATCTTTGCAGATTGCGATTATGAAGAGATGCTAAAAACAACGGTACGTTCTTCTTTTGCCAATCAAGGACAAATTTGTTTGTGTGGTTCTAGGGTGTTTGTAGAGCGTTCTATTTATGAGAGATTCAAGAAAGATTTTGTGGCTAAAGTACAGAAACTAACTGTTGGAGACCCGATGGCAGAAGAGACTAAAGTTGGGGCAGTTGTATCTCAAAGCCATCAAGAAAAAATCCTATCTTATATAGCCTTAGCCAAAGAAGAAGGTGGTACTATCTTGACTGGTGGACATGCTGTCCAGTTAGAGGGACGTTGCAAAGATGGTTATTTTGTAGCACCTACTGTTATAGAAGGTTTATCGCATGATTGTAGAACCAATCAAGAGGAGATATTTGGACCAGTAGTGACCATTATGCCTTTTGATACTGAAGAAGAAGTTTTAGGGTATGCCAATAGTGTACGTTATGGTCTGTCTTCCACAGTTTGGACAACCAATATTAATAAAGCAACTCGTATGGCCCAAAAACTAGATGCTGGTATTGTCTGGGTTAACTGCTGGTTGTTACGTGATTTAAGAACACCTTTTGGTGGAGTTAAGGATTCTGGGATGGGTAGAGAAGGTGGTTTTGATGCGCTTAGATTTTTTACGGAGCCTAAAAATGTTTGTATCAAGATAAAGCAAGATTAATTATGGATATGTTAGACCGTTTGAGAAAATTAGCAGAAGATTTTAAGGAAAACTATACTGAAGAGTTAGATAGTCAAGTGTCTACTGTTTTGGAGTCTGCTAAGGCTAATAAACCTTCACATGACTTTTTTGAAGCTTTATTTGCGCTCTATGGCAGTTCGAAAGCTTCAGGTGTAGAAGATGATATTTATAAATTTGTGAATATCGAATATCCTCTAGCTGCGGCCAACAGCCTTTGTATGATGATCCAAAGTGGGGTGCAACCAACCAAAAAAAAGGCTATAGATGCTCTAGTCAAAATTGGTAGAGAAGTTTCAGGAGGCAAGTTAATGCAAATCAAATTAACAAAGAAATTGCCTCCAATAGGAGCATTCCCTTTAGCTGATGCTATTAATGATCAATCTATATTGATGAGTCATTTAGGATCAGCAGCTCTAGAACATACAGATGAGTATACAAGAGCAAAGGCAATTAGTGCTATAGGCAATTTGGCCAAAAGTATTGAACGGTTCAAACCCTTGATACTAAAAGTCCAAAAAGATAGTAGCGAATGGGTACAAACTGATGCTAAAACCGCTTTAGAATACCTAGAAAAATTGAATACCGTTCCTGAAGTTTAAATTAGAAAACAGATATTTTGATATTTAAGTATGGATAGTCTACAGTCTTAATTTATAGTCTAAATTCTAATCATCTAATATCTAATGTCCAATAAAAATATAACCATGAAAAAAGATATTAGAAGTTCATCTCGTGCGCCCGAAGCAGTAGGTTTGTATCCTCATGCTCGAAAAGTAGGTAATTTGTTGTTTTTGTCAGGTGTAGGGCCTCGCAAAAAGGACAGTAAAGAAATTCCAGGAGTTACTTTAGATTGGGATGGCAACATTACTAGTTATAATATTGAAGAGCAGTGCCATTCAGTATTTCAGAATGTAAAATACATCTTGGAAGACTGTGGCTCTAGTTGGGATAATATAGTAGATGTTACGGTGTTTTTGACCAATATGAAAGATGATTTTAAGACTTATAATAAGTTGTATGCAGAGTATTTTAAGGAGAATCAACCTTGTCGAACAACTTGCGAAATCAACTGTTTGCCTACACCTATTGCGATTGAGCTAAAAGTGATTGCAACTATAGATGAATAAACTGGACTAAAGAATGGAGCAACATCCCGAAAATATAATTGGAAGTGACGTAGTTGTAGTGAAAGGTAGCTACAAAGGGATGTATGGCTCTATAGTAGGTATAGAGGGCAATCAAGTAGCTGTAGAAATAGCCATTTTTGGCCGGGCCACAAAAGTTTTGGTTAAGGAGCGTGAATTGACCTTTTCGTCTCCAGCAGCTTATATTCTTGGACAGCTAGAACAGGCTATAGAGGAAGATGCTCAGTCAGGATTAGAATACAAGTTAGATGAATGGTGGCAACAGCAAGTCTTGTCTAAACAAGGTGCAACAGGAAAAGATTGGGATGCTTATCTGATTTTTAAAAAAGAAGTAGATACTCAACTAAAAGCAGTAAGAGTATGTCTAAAATTATAAATAAAAAAATGTAAGGATTAAAAAAAGAGGAATCAGAATCATAAACTTGAGGTGACTAAACCAAAAAAGCTTATGAAAACGCACTATGAAGTACT
>JAAEPD010000343.1 GCA_024222455.1 Aureispira sp. | reverse complement strand
GTGGGCAAACTAGCTCTATCAAAATGATTATCATCCAACAAAATATCAACTATTGCATCCACCATAGTAGAAATAGTACTGCTCCTATCAGGGTCGGCCAAATCTAGCATTAGGCGATCTACCACTCCAAATACAATATTACTAATAGCACTGTTTAGGCTGTGCTGAATGCGACCACCCAAAAGAGGTATTTTATCTATTTGTTTTATCTCCTTATTGCATCGAACCGCCTCGTCTACTATCTCTTGAATATAGGTTTCTATATCAGATCTGTAGTCTGAATATTTGAGCTGTAAACCTGTTTGAATATGTGTTGTAGTCCATTCTACAATAGCAGCTTTTTTAGGTTCTATTACATTTTCGGCAATAGCATCGGTAAGTGGTGTACCTCTTTGCATTTCTTCTTTTGTCTCTTCTAGCACTTTTACAACTACACGATCTGCTATTTCTTCTACTATTATATTATAATAATGCAATAAGACTTTATATATATAATATTCATTCAAATCAATCACACCCCATTTGTGAAGGCGTAAGGTCAGCCCAATAACCCTAAACAAACGAAGAATACGGAATGCTCCAGTAGGGATACATCCTAAAATGTCATACCAATGGGCAAAGGGGAAAAAGAACCATTTGTCGTACTGTTTTTTGTAAATAGCAAATGCCCAACGAGAAAAGAATTCTAAAACAAAAATAGAAACTACTATTCCGTCATAAACATAAAACCAACGGTGTATACCTTCATAAGCTGGAAAATAGTGATCTATAAAAGATTTAACGCCCTCCATAGCATACAGGGCATCAAACATCAACCAAAGTAAATCGAAAACGACCAACAAAATCATGGCTATATCTACAATCAACCCAAGCCAATTGCTGCTTCCTTTTATCTTTTGTAATTTTGTAATAGCCATAATGTTGAGTTAAATAGGGTGATGGGGCTTCGATAAGTTCTAGATACGATCATAGACTTTGAATGTATAGTCGTATTTATTTTTTTCGTCTTTGCTGTGTGCTTCACTGCTCACTAGTTTCCATTCACTAAAATCAATTTCTGGAAAGAAAACATCACCATCAGGCACTTCTACATCTATTTCTGTAATATATAGTCGATCCAACATAGGAATACTCAACCAATAAATCTGACCACCTCCAATAATAAAAGCTTCTGAATCGCCATTTTCTTTGGCTAGTTCTAAGGCAGAAGTGATGGAGTTGACTACCGTACAGCCTTCTGCTGTATAGTCTGTATTGTGTGTTATGATTACATTAGTACGTTTGGGTAATGGTCGCCCAATTGCCTCATAGTTCTTGCGTCCCATAATGATATGATGCCCCAATGTAGTCCGTTTGAAATACTTGAGGTCAGCAGGTAAATGCCAAGGCATATCGTTATTTTTGCCGATTACATTGTTGTGGCCAACGCCAACTATAGCAGCTATTCTCATAAGGATATAATATTATATTGTTGCCTTTTAGCTAAAAAAGGGTTATCTTATCTCGATTAAAAATTACAAATCCAAAACAATTAAAACACAATGCCAACACAAAAAGATTTAGTAAAGTTATGTAAAGGAATCCAGACTTGGAGCAAAATTTACTTACAAAATCCAAAAGCATTTGGAGCAGAAGGAGCTAAAAAGTTTGAAGAATATAAGTCTATTTATAGTGGAGTGGGCAATTACTTGCAAAAAAATGCCCCTAAATCTACAAAACGAGAGCAAGGAGGAGGAGTTAGTGTTCGAATTCCTGCTTTGGAAGTTTTTGCACAACAAGCAGGAGCTGTTTCTGCTGCTTTGTCTGATAGCATTCGTCCTTTGACAGGGCCTGAACGCAAAATCGCTGAATTTGTATTTCAAACCTCTCTCCGTTTAGACGAAATTCGAATAGAAGAAGAAGCCTTGATTGCTAATGCTCCAACAACATTAGGAAATGTTATTCGATTGAGTAAAGGTTATACTATGTCTGATGCTACATTGGTGCATGAGTTGACACATGTATGGCAATTCCAAAATAAAGGAACAGGCTATATTTCTAACTCAGTAATAAACCAAGTTGGAGGAATGATTGGAAGTGGGGACAGAAATGCTGCTTATGTAGTGACTATAGAACAAGGTAAACCTTTTAGTTCTTATAGTGCAGAGCATCAGGGGACTATTGTGGAAGATTGGTATGCTAAGGCTAACTTAAGAAATGATCCTGAGTACCAACGCTTAATTGCTGAGGTAAGAGGGGCAACACCTCCTATTCAGTTAGATTTGACACAAACCTATACTGAAACAATGTATGGAGTACAAACCGAAAATGATCGTTTACAAGAAATGATGCAACCTGATTTTATGAAAGATGTGCCTAAGGTGCCAGGAAATATACTTAGAGTGGAGTTCTAAGCAAAATTATAAACAATTAATACATGCTCAATAAGATTGAATTACTTATTGGGCATTTTTTAGTTTTTCTAATATAGCCGTTCGAACTAAGTCTGGCCCCAACCAAGGAATAAAATGGTTGAGACTGTCTACTATCTGAATTTGAGTAGGGGCATTGATCAGCATTTTTTGAGCAAAAATAGCATTTGCTGGTGGTACAAGCTTGTCTTTTTGACCTTGAATTACTGTACAAGGAATAGTGATCTTAGACCATAAAGGAAGCATTTTTTTGAGCTCTGTTTGTGCTGTGAATAGTTCGCTATTGGAGGCTACAACAGTGCGTGGGATAGCCCACCTAACCAAAGGGAAATTTAAAATATATCTGTACCATACACTTGGTTCTAAATCGGGAGACAAGGAGGCGGCCAAGAAGATCAAAGCATCAGCCGATTTTGGGTAGTCCATAGTTAAGCGAGCTATAGTAGGCCCTCCCCAAGAGTGCCCAACCAATATTTTATATGGATTATGAAATTGATCTAGCAGCTTTTTGAGCATTGCAGCTTGTTTCTCTAAGGAGCATTCAGCTACTCCGTGTTCTGAAGAGAGACCAAAACCTAAGCGATCTACTGCTATGAGTTGAGCATGTTTATTGATAGAAGTATCTGCTAAAAGGTGTTTGTATTCAAAAGAAGAACCTGGCGATCCATGCACAAAAATGACTAAAGGGAGTTGTTCATTTTGCCCTACTTGTGTATAATGCAAGGAGCGTCCAAGCGTATCAACCAGCCCACAATGAATATCTGAACAGCCTTGTTGTTCTAGATAGGTTTGATATTCCTCCTCAGTGTTTGTAAACTCTAGCCGTCCTGTATAAATAAAAATGCCTACTAAAACTAAGAGTACAATTTGGCGTTTCCGAAATAGGTTTTTAGACTTCATTTAACTTGTTTGAGGTTAATAATCTTCTCTAAGGTAGTCAGGAGGCTTAGCTTTAGACAGAATAAATGGTTTATGGAAATCTACTTGGAGGTATGGATTGATTTCTTGGATTTGAGCTAGAATATTTTTTTGCTGTTTTTTATAACTATTGAGTCGAAGTATTTGGAGCTTTGGTAATCGGAATACTTCAGGGCTAATGTTTTTGAACAGTAGGCCATTTATTTGAGACAAACCTAGATATTTGAGGTTTTTTAGCTTTTGAATGTCATCAGGAATGGAAGTCAATGGATTTCTAGATAAATCAAGCATTTTGATTCGTGTGTTGTTGAGTAAACTCTCCCAAAAATGGGGATTGCCCTTGATGTTGCAAGCTGTCAGACTAATGTCTTTGAGATTAGGATGTTTGAAAAAATTGAGTGGAAGTTCTTTCTCTTCTATAGCTGTGATATCAATGCTGAGATACTCTAACCTAGGTAGCTCTGGGAATGGATTGGGAAATTTGTTGAGTGTAGCTTTTTTTGCAAAGGTTCTTATGGTTTTTAGGTTGAGCAAGGTTTCTAGCCCTTTTGGAAAAGTATTAGTTTTGAGTAAGTTAAGTTCTTTTATTTTAGATAGTTTTTTATTGCTCAAAAGGCCCAATTCTAGGGCTAAAAATAGGAGTGCTTTTGGCAATTTTCTGCTTTTGTGAAATTCATGATAGCCTTGATTAAAAAAAGCTATAACGGATTTAGCATCTAGTAAGGGGTGGAATAGAATTTCCTTCATTTGATCATAAAATGAATCTGTAGTTGTACACAATTGGCTCTCACCTGTAGAGTAATTAACATAAGAGAATTTGTTTTTGCCTAGAGTAGTTAGTTTCTTTTCGGTGCTAGACAATATTGTTTTAAACAGCTTTCGGTGATGCTTGTTTGCGCTAAAATAGGCTCTATTAAAAAGATAGGTCAAGAACAAGATATGCAAATTTTTAGCTCCTTTCAAGAGTTGTTTGGCCAACTGATGATTGCTTTCATCTGTACTTTCAAGCAACTGTTTTATTTTGGTGAGTTCTTGTCGATTGAGGCGTTTTTTCATAGATGAAAGATACAAAAAATCTATAAAAAAGCTTATCCATCATCACGAGCATAAGCAGGTATATTCTCTGGGTAAGAAGGAGGGGAATAGAAATCTATTTGGAGCGATGGATTATATTTTTTAGCTAAGGCTTTTAGCTCCTCTTGGTGTTTGGGATAGAAATTAAGGATTAGTTTTTGGAGTTTTGGCAATTGGAAAACTTCTATAGAAATATCTGAAGAATGAAGTAGCTTGTTTTGAGAAATATTCAGTGTTTTTAGTGTTGTCAGTTTCTTGATACTATCAGAAATAGTAGAAAACTTATTGAAAGGTAAGCTTAGATATTCTAAACTTTCACAACTGCTAAGTGCTTCCCAAAAGGCAACTTCTCCTTTTATCTTACAATAAGCAAAACTGATTTCACGAAGATTAGGCAGTTTAAATGTATCGGCTTTCAAAAGGGATTCATCTAATGGTAAACCATGAAAATAAAAACGCACTAAGCTTTTGAGTAGCTTGAAATGTTCAGGGAAGGTTTTGAACCTTGCACTGTAGCTACTAATCTTTGTAAGGTTAGGTAGTGTTTCTAATCCTTTTGGAAAAACATTGATGTAAGGAATGTCTATTTCACGAATAGACTCTAATTTTTTGAAAAAACCATGTTCTATAGCCAATAATTGAACAAGAGTAGGGAGTTCTTGCGATTTATAAACAGTATGACGATTTTGATTAAAAACAGCAAAAATAGATCGAGCTTTGATAGAAGGGTGGGCTAACACCTTTTGCATAGCATCATAGAATGCAGCTCTATCTACTTTTAAATCACGTTCACCACTAGAAAAGAGTAGATAGGTGAAACCTGATTTTGTCAAGTTGGCAAGTTCTTTATTACAGCTTTTAAGCAGTTGTCTTAAAGGTGTTCGGTTTCGTTCATCATTATTCAAATAAGCCCTGCAAAAGAGGTAAGTTACAAAACTAGGGTTAAGATCTACAGCTCCTTCCAGAAGTTGTTTAGCCAACTCCCAATTGTCTTTATCTGCAGTTTCGAGTAGTTGCTTTATTTTATTGAGTTCTTGTTGTTTGAGGTGTTTTTTCATAAATGGAAGATAAGAATAAGTTATTAACTAAAAAAAGGAGAAAATTGTATCCTTAAGGAAGGATTGGAGAGGCTAGCTTTTTCTAGAATATCTTCTTGACCCATCATATGTTCGTATAGTATTAACCGTTGAAGATTGGGCAGTTGGAATATTTCTATAGGAATATTTTTAGCTTGAAGGTGTTTGGATTTTAGACCTAAAGTCTCTAAATTTTGAAGGTTTTCAATGTATTTGGGGATATAGCTTATAAAATTGTCACTTATGAAGAGGTGAGTGAGTCTCGTGCTATTACAAATGGCTTTCCAAAGGTTGGGGTGTCCTGTAAGAGAACAATCCTGAAAGCTTAGACATTTAAGTTTGGGTAACTGAAAAATAGAGCTTGATAGCTTAAATTCGTCAATACTTGAACTCTGAATTTTGAGATATTCTAGTTGCTTAAGTTGCTGAAAGCTTTTAGGAAATTGATTAATAGAAATATTATTGAGCCCTAATCTGTTTAGATTGGGTAGCTTGTCTAAATTTTTTGGAAAATGATTGAGTTCTGGTATGTCTAATTCTGTAATACTTTTTATTAAAGTTTGGTTTAGTAAGGAGAACTCTAAGCCTAATAATAAAAGGATACCAGCAAATTCTGAAGGGACAAAAAGAGTATGTTTGCTTTGGATGAAAAAGGAAAAGAGTGTTTTAGTTTTTAGTAAGGGACTACTTAAAATAAGCTTCATTTGAGAATGAAAACTGTTTACAAATACATTTAATTGAGAGTGGTCTGGCCTATAATCATCATAAATAAATTTATTGTTGCCTAATTCAAAAAGTTCTTTGTGCTGAGGTTGAAGTATTTCTTGAAAGAACTCTCGTGTATTCTTATTAGGACTAAAAAATGCATTAGAAAATAGAAATGTTAAGAAGCTAGGAGTAAGGTCTTTAGCTTCTTTTAGTAGTTGTTGAGCCAATTGATGATTGCTCTTATCTTTACTTTCGAGCAGTTGCTTTATTTTGATGAGTTCTTGTCTGTCGAGGTGTTTTTTCATAGATGCCAATATAAGGAAATTAAGTCCCAACCCAATCATATTCAGAGCTAGGAGGCTCCTTAAATTTGATTTCTAGCTTTGGATTGTGCTGTGTAGCAAGCGCAACAATCTCTTTTTGATGCTCTATATAACTATTGAGTCGCAAGTATTCTAGTTTTGGCAACCGAAAAACCTCTAGAGAGATATCTTTGGGGGCTAACTCTTCATTGGCAGATATATCTAGATATTTTAAGTTTTGGAGATTTTGAATACTTGCAGGAATATGATCTAGACGATTATAGGACATAGAGAGTTTCTCAAGCTGTTTGATATTGCTTAATGCTGCCCAAAATTGAGGTGTTCCCTTTATTCGACAGCTCAAAAATTGGAGATGTTTTAAATTAGGTGCTGTAAAAGTATAAGGGTCTAATCCATTCTCATCCAAGTAAATACCATGTAAGTATAAAAAATCAAGTTCAGGCAACTCTTTCAGCTCTTCCGAAAGTTTGGTAAATGCCTGAAAATGACAACTAATTTGTCTAAGCTGAGACAGTTTTTTTATTTCCTTAGGAAAGCTTTCTAAGTCTAAAGTTGTAAGTTCTAGTTGTTGAATATTGTCAAGTTGATCTTTGGAGAGTAAAGAAAACTCTAGCCCTAACAGAAAAATAGCTAAGGGGAGTTTTTTAGCTTTATGATATTCGTGTTGATGCTCATTAAAAAATTGAATGAGTATTTTGGTGTCTATAGCTGTATGCAAAAACAGTTCACGCAGCTTTAGGTAGAATGATTTATAGGCGCATTTGACAGCACTCTTAGGCATATTTTTATAATACTGAAAAGCTCCATCACCAAGTTCCCAAAGCTCTTTGCTCGATTTTTTTAATAGTTTAGCAGTTAAGGCTCGTAGCTTTTTCTCATAACTAAAGTAAGCTCTACAAAATAAATAGGTCAAAAAACTAGGGGTGGCTATCACAACTCCTTTTAGAAGCTCTTTAGCCAATTCCCAGTTGTTTGGATTAGAACTATCTAAGAGTTCTTTTATTTTAGCAAGATCTTGAGGCGTGAGCTGTTTTTTCATGGTAGCCTAAATAGCTGTTTTTGCAAATTCTTCAAAACTTACAGCAGCTTGCCCAGTTACCTGCTCTACATCGTCTGCAATACCTGCAACATAGCCATTACGAATGTAAACGCTGTATAATGTTTTGTTAGTTTCGATAGCCTCTGCTGGCAATCCAAAAGCCTCTAATGCTGCTACATATTCTTCCTCCGAAGGGTTTATATTTTTAATAGTTTTACCTAGAGCTGCACTAAAAATACTGGCAATCTCGGCACTAGATATGGCCTTAGGCCCTGTAAGGGTATATGCTTTGTTAGAATGCTCTGCATTAAAAAATGCTGTAGCTGCTACATTAGCAATGTCTCGAACATCTATATAACTGCATTTCCCTTCGCCTGTAGGCAGAAAAATGACTCCCTTATCTAAATTAGGTTTATCGAAGGTGAGGAAGTTTTGCATAAAGAAATTAGGACGCAAGAAGGTATAAGCTATCCCTGATGCTTCTATATGTAACTCAATTCTTCTGTGTAATCCTTCTGGATTGGCATCTGCACCTATTGCTGATAAAAACTGAATATGTTGTACTTTCTTCTCTTTAGCAAGGTCGATAAGTTGGTGGAATGCAGGGACTAAAGCATTGGCAAAGTTAGGCATAACTATAAATAGGCCATCCATGCCTTCTAATGCTGTTGCAAAAGTTTCTGGGCGTTGGTAGTCTAGCAATACACTAGGATGAGCTAATTGTCTGTTGGTAGAACGTGTGGCTACTACTACTTCGTAGTTTTTGTTACTTAAGGCTGTTGCAACAGCTGATCCTACTGTGCCTGAGGCACCCAATACTAATACTTTTTTATTCATAAGTAATCGTTCAGAAAAAATAATAACTAAAAATGGTCTTTTGAAAAATTAAGGAACAAGTTTTTTCCAATATATGCACAAACTCTGTTTACAGCATAAAAAAGGCTGTCAGCAGTTGTGTAATCCTTGGGCTTTATC
>JAAEPD010000342.1 GCA_024222455.1 Aureispira sp. | reverse complement strand
CTAGTACCTACACCATTCCCAATTATCCCAAGTTCAGTAATTTCATGTCGTCCAGTAGGCGTGTTAGTGATGACAGATGAATCAGGCCCCGATGCAAAAATCCTTGCTGTTCCTGTTGATAAGCTTTGTTATGACTACCGCGGAATAGAAAACTACACAGAAATACCACAAATGCTCCGCAATCAAATTACCCACTTTTTTGAACACTACAAAGATCTAGAAAAAACAAAATGGGTAAAAATAGACGGTTGGAAAGGCGTAGCAGCAGCCAAAAAAGAAATTCTAGAATCAGTAGAAAGATACAATAACACCCCAGAAAAACCAGCATTCTAAGGTTTTTTATAAAGAATTGAGTATCAATCCCAACCTGAGTTGTATTTTAAAAAGCTGCTCAGGTTGCTGGATATTTATGTGAGATCAAGGCAAATGCGCACATGCTATACCCATAGCCCGGCAGATTTAACGCAGGAATCGCAAACATTTACAGTAAGCTTAGTAGCTTTTTTAGCCTTTCCAATGTGTAGT
>JAAEPD010000341.1 GCA_024222455.1 Aureispira sp. | reverse complement strand
GGCTAAATTTCTTTCGAAGGCACTCTAAAGACTACGAAAAAACAGCAAATAGTTCAGAAGCTTGGATTTTATGGGCTAATTGCCAAATTTTATTAAACCGTTTCAGTAAATAACATTTTTTAATTTTTAGACATACTCTAAGCTCTAATATTAAGAGAAGCCAAAATTTATGTTCTCCAAGCCCAAATGCATTATAAATAACAAAAAAAATTGCTGCACAGCCACCTGGAATTCCACTAGTAAGTATTACCCAAATAAAAATTAGACCGAAAGCTCCTTCCTTATCAAAGGGATTCATAAGTTGTTCAGGACTGTGGCATAATACAATTAAATACATGAGCACATAAAACATAAAGACAAAACCCAATTGAATTCCAAAAATCTTCAAAGCCTTCTGCCAAGGAGTAAGAACATTTGTTTGAGGATTTTTTATTGAATCCCCCTCTCCTACATTGCCCAAAGTGGTCTGTGGCGTAACATTATTTTTTTTCCTTATTTTTATCATTTACAATTGTTTTTAGTTGCTTCCTTTCCTTAAACATTGTTATAAGGCTCCATAAAATCGCCAAAATCTCACACAACACCAATGAATCTAAAAAAATTGAAAAAGAAATTGCATTCATCTTGGACAAGCCTTGCAGTACTAGCCAACTTTCAAATGGATAGCAACCACTAACATCACAGCAACCCAATACTACAAGTGGTAAAAGTAGGTATAAGCCAGGTATACTAGCGATTCCCTCCATATCTCTTTTTTTGCTATCCAAAGAAAAAACTATCATAAATCCATAGATCGCTGGAATCCCCCAAGCCCCCATCATAAAAAACTGAGAAATGCCCCTTTCTTCCCCATATTTGAGCAAAGAGAATAGTATCCCTAACAAAATGCTTAGCCCTAGAATTCTAAACAAAAAATGTTTTATAGGTTTTTTCCAATTTAAATCGGTAAAGAGCAACCTTTCTGTCTCTAAACCTCTTAAATTATCTAATATGTTTTTGGGCATAAGCTGTAATATTATTTCCCTTTTATGAAATACTCCCAAACTCTGCAATAAATTTCGGCCATCATTAGAATAGGAACTGCCCACAACCCTAACAAGATAAGACTAATTGGATAATCCATCTCTACGAAATAAAACCCTTTGGATGAAATCAAAACAAGAGTCCATATAATAATAGCCCCACCAAATACTAGTATTCCAACTACAGATGATACAGAAGTTTCAGATTCTTTAGGTTTCGCTATATGCTCAAATATCAACCAAGCTATGACAGCAAGCATAGATACAATCACAAATATGACAAAACTACTTTCTATAGGCTCTCTAGTACCAGAGATTAGGGTATCATAAATTTGGTTTTCATAAAAAAATCCAAAAAGAATAGATGCAACAATAGTGATTGCATAAAAATATCTACGCTTAGGTCCTTTAAATGACGATTTAGTTGAAATATCATCTAGTATATTATTGTAAGAAGGCATTACTCGATAGTTTAATAATCATTAGAGTTCTCCATCCCTTCTGAAGAAGGCCAGATTGTAAGTATAAGCCCTGTAAACATCATAATTTCATATACCATCACTATTGGCCCAAAAGAAGCTAATACAAACCCCATATAAACAGACCAACCACTAGTAACAAACCCCTCTATCAATCCACTATAAGCCTCTAAACTATAGATACAAGCTCCATATCCTATAAGCATGCTTAACATGGTCAAGATTAATAATATATTGTGTCTAAATTCGTTATCTGGCTTATAGACCCCTGTAGCAAATACCAAACCCAATGGAGCAACAAGTAATATTAATAACTGAACTCCTCCAATCAAAGGCAAAGAGGATGTAGGGAAAATTCCCATAAGCTGCTCTGGACTATAACATCTAGCAAGCAGGTACATTGAACCTAAAAATATTATCACAATTCCTAGCTGGATTCCGAATGTACCAAGAGGCCTTTTGGATTTTCTCCTAATTCTTTTTTGATCCAAACTTCTAAAATCATCTAAGGTAATCTGTGGCATAAGTTTATAATTTAAGTACTCCCTTCCTCTTCACTTAATACTTTAATAACAAAGACAACAACTATCTAGATTAAATACAATAACATTGCTAAACCAAAATAGATAACCATAAGTCCAAAACTACTATAATAGTAGCTTCTTGCCATTCAGACCAAAGTGTAAAAAGGAACGATTTTTTAGGCGTTATTAAACAACAGTTCTATGACTTTTCACTTTTAAGATCCCTTTTATTCTGATAAATTAGCTTTTCTAAGACTCCTATTGTAATCCCAAAATGCTAATATTAGAATGACTAATTCACAAAAAAGATAAAGAGGCAACACACATATAATTAGACAAGATAAATGGATAGACAAGCCTAAACTATTTAAATAGGGTATTAATATATTTGACTGAACTAGTGTATAAAAAGCAGACATAATTCCTCCCACAAAGTAGAGTATAAAAACACCCTCATGGAAATTTTCCATACTACGAACAACAGAGCTCTGAAAAAAAGTTAGCGCAGGGAGTAGTATAGAGGCAAAAATTATAATCCCTACTACTGCCTCAGGAAGAACCCCAGGAAGTTCTTCAGTACTATACAATTGGAGTAAGAGTGCAATAATTCCTGTAAATATAAGCATGCCAACAGCTCGTATTTTTAGCATAAAAGAATATTCGCTCCATTTGGCCTGAGCAATAGAAGACCTTTGCTTCATCAATTCTAAACTATCTAAAACATTGTGGGGCATAAGCTATAGGTATTTTGAGTCTGCTAAAATAAATACGTATATTTAAATAACCACACATACCGATTAATAGTTTCACTATCCTAAATAAAAGCAAAGCTACTTAACTAATTCCTACTATTCCTTAGATTGAATCTTGATTTTTTTTCATTCTCCCCCCTAAAAGTTTTACCTTAGTGTTTCATCCAATACGCTCTATCCATACTTATGTATAGATAACAGCACAATCACTCAAGAATATCCATAAAGCTATGAAAGCCATTATACCAGTTGCAGGTGCTGGCACACGCTTGAGACCACACACATATACTCAACCCAAACCACTTATTCCTGTGGCGGGTAAACCTATTATTGCTTCTATCATAGATCAACTCATAGAAGAAGCAGGTATACAAGAGTTCATACTTATTATTGGCTACTTAGGCAATAAGATTCAAAGCTATTTGGAAGAACGCTATCCTGATCTCAATATGGAATTTGTTTTTCAAGAGGAACGAAAAGGCTTGGGACATGCCATTTGGGTAGCCCAAGATTCCTTGAAAGATAGTGATGAAGTATTAATCGTATTGGGTGATACGATCTTTGAAACAGATCTTAGAAGCATGCTAAAAGTCTCTGATTCTTGCTTGGGTGTCAAAAAAGTGGATGATCCTAGAGATTTTGGTGTTGTGGAGATAGATGAAAAAGGCTTCATAAAGAAAGTAGTAGAAAAACCACGTATCCCAAAATCGAATATGGCTATAGTTGGCTTGTATAAGATTGCAGATGTACCTGCCCTGGTTCGTTCACTTAATCATATTGTAGAGAATGACATCCGTACTGTCAATGAGTATCAACTAAGCGATGCTTTAATGCATATGATAGAAACAGGTACTCGTTTTCAACCATTCAAGGTCAATAATTGGTTTGATTGTGGTAAAAAAGAAATTTTGCTGGCTACCAATGCTATGCTACTCAAACGAATGGGTTATGCTACTGCAGATATATCTGAATTTGAAAATACAATTATAGTACATCCTGTCAGTATCGGGCAAAACTGCAATATTTCGAACTCCATCATTGGCCCCAATGTGTCTATAGGTGATAACAGCTCACTCAATTATGCAATTGTTAGTAATTCTATTATTGGTGATTATTCTAATATAGAAGAAATTGTTTTGCAGCGTTCAATTGTGGGAAGTGATGCTTCTGTGCGAGGACAATACCAAAGTCTAAACATTGGAGATAATACAGAAATTGATTTTGGATAAAAGTCCTATTGATTTAACTTACTTTTTCTTACGGCTTGAGCCTCTATCAGCAATGTTTTTTGGGCATTATCTTCTTGAAGATAACTATACTTTCCTCCTCCCCAAAGCGCAATTCCCTCTAACTGTTTCTTGTTGTGTTGAAACTCTTTTTTAGAAAAATAAAAGGTACTTAACAGTAGCTCTCGCTTTGCTGATCTTTTAATCAATCGTTTTGTCTTTCGTTTGAGCTTAAACCCACCATCTGTAGCTAATATAATTCTATTATTCCCTGATGGAATAAAACTTTGCATAGCTACTTCATAAGCTAGCTGAAGCCCCTTATCGGCATCACTAGTACTCTCCGACTTTAACTTATTAACAACTTCCATAATATACTCTCGCTTCTCTGCAGAGGTTGGAGGCAATATAATTTTAGCCTTACCAGAATATGCTATTAAAGTAATATTATCTTCTGGTCGCATTAGCTCTAAGAGTTGCCCTAACGCACTCTTAAGTAAAGGCAGTTTTTCGGGTTGATTCATAGAAGAAGATACATCTAACAAAAACACTAAGTTATTGGTTGCAAAACCATCTAAAGTAGGATCGCCCAACTCCGGTTCCTTATTTGCATTAGCTATACTATCTGCTTTAAGACTATCTTGCATTGCCCAATAAATACTATCTGCATCAGTTTTGGCTTTAGCTATGCTATCTTGCCTTGCTTGCCACTGTTTCATCAGTTCTTCAGGATCAGGAAGAGAGTCTTTATTAAATTGGTTATATTCTGGTATTGCAGGATAGTCCACCTCAAAAATAGCAGGCAACTCATATTCCCAAAGCCAATATTCTCCACTAAATGTTACCCATTTATTAAATAATGCAACTAATCCATCCCCATAACGATTGTATGCTCCCAAAAGCTCATTATTGTAGATATAATGAAAAGGATCATGTACTCGATTATTATATTTGGTAATAGATCCAGCATTATACTTTCTAACTGTTTTGACCATAAATGTTGCTCGAACTAACAAACTATCATAACGCTTATGCGGACATTGAGCAATACTATCTATTTTAGCTATATCGCTTAAGTGTGTAGCTTTATTGACTCTAAGATCTCGAATACGACTTGTAAACTTATCACATTCATAAGCTAAACTACTACCAACATCTTGAGCTCTCACTGATTTGATCAATCGCTTAGAATGTGTGATTAAGGGCTGTAATCTATTTATAGCTCTAATATTATTTTCGTCAATAACAAAGCGCTTAAACTCCTTAATAATGGATGTTAGGTTCCAATGAATTTTTTCTTGTAAGGTAAATACATCATAATACAAAACCTCCATTCTACGCAAGTACTTATAGCCTGTTTCCAACACGGAATCCTGCTGATAACTCTTACTTTGAATATATTTGTCTAGTTGTGTTCTCGTTTTGTCTATTTCATTTAGGACATTGTGCATTTTGCCTGCAAGCTGCAAGGGTTTGCCTCTTTTCTCGTAAGGAAGAAAGATATTATCATCAAAAATGTCATTATATAAATCTCGGACAAGTACGGGGAAGAAATCGTAATTTGTTAGTATATTTTCTTTTCTATAAACAACTATAGAGATAGAATCTTCTTCTATATATTGATTAAACTGTTTGTTTAGATAAACAAAGTCTGCATGCATAATATTCAGGGCATGAACAACCTCATTGGAATACTCCATGTAGTTATTCAAAGCACCATAACTTGCCTTAGAAAGTTTTTGGGGTTGAGCTACACACCAATTTAGGAGAAAGGAGTGTATCAATATTATGCAAAACGTTTTTTTCATACTACAATATTAAGGGAATATACTTGACAAACACCGATCATTTTATTTGGGTCTTTGTGTTTACTCAAAAAAAAATGAGCAAAATTTAGGTGTCAATCTTCCCTGAAACAAATGGGCTTTTAACTTTTAATGTATTATTTATACCAACTCGTGAAACTTAAGCCAAGATTTTTCTATAATTTTCTGACTTATACTTTCAATATAGTAAGAACCCATTGCTGGATCCATCACCCTATCTAAATAACTCTCCATTTTCAATAAATGCTGCACATTGCGAGCAATTCTTAATGAAAAAGTATCCGCAGTAGGCCAATCAGTAGATGGTGTCACCAAAATACTATTGGCTCCTCCTATAGCAGCAGCCATAGTCTGGGCCGTTGCTGTGATCATATTTCTATGCTGATTATCCGTTGCTGCACTCTTTGTAATCACGGCAATATGAGGTAAACTTGCTTCTGTTGCCTCATAAGCCTCCAAAATACCTAACCATAATCGTTTAATAGCTCTTATCTTAGAAAGTTCTATAAAGTAGTTATCATCAACTTCTACTTTCAATCTAAAATACTGGCTAATAGTATTAATCTCAATACCTTTGGCCAATAAACCATCTATACAAACAGATACATGGCTCAACATGTTCGCAAGGTTTTCTATCAAATTTCCCTCTTGGGCTATAGCTACATCTACAACAGAAAGCTTTGGTAAATAATCTTTTATAAACAAAACGCATTCCAAGCTTACTTGTTGTCCCAACTCTACTGCACCTTTCACAGGTTGCCCTTCAGTAGCTTCTTGAAGATTTTTGAGAAACTCCATAGCTGATTGCTGTATAGTATCTCCCAAAAACACAATATCAATCATCGAAAGATGAATCTTACTCAACAACAAACGCAATTCATCTGCAGTTGGTAGAGTACCAAACTCAAATTGTAAAGACTCTGCTCCCCACTTTAAAGCTTCCAAAGCTTGTTTATTCGCTGTGGCTACCTCTCCTACCTTGATGTGCTCAACAATTTTCCAATTGTTTTGACTATTTAAGTCAGCTATACCCAAAGGTGCCACTGTATTGGGAGAGGGATAAGGTTCTACCACTAGACCAGAATCGCTATTCCAATCCAATCCTTCCATTGGCTTACCTTTGAGATATCGTTTGACTTCCTCTATCCATTCTTCTCTACTTACTGCATCAAACTCACCAAAAAGATCTAATTTTGAGTGCATAGTCTTATTTTGAATATTTATACGATCTTTATCAGAAAGATCATTAAAATCATAATTTATTTTTCATATATCATACTTCAATACCTATAAACTACCTTTATAAAAGATGGTTTTAAGTTAGTATTTTATATTTCAAGTGCTATTACTTTAAGATGGCAAAAATACGAATAATTCCACTAAAATTCTAATGTTTGCACTTTGGTATAGGGGGCAAAAATATTAAAAAAATGTATGAAAATCTATACCTTTCGACTAATGCTTTATATCCTACTCATAACTGTATGATAATGAAAGCATCATTTCTTCTAAAAACTAATAAAAATAGATGTTTGTTACTTTATATATCCTAATTTCTATAGTCCTAATAGTTTCCTATCTAGGTATTATAAAATTATATATAACGGGTTGGCAACAACTCCCCTATATAGAGTTGCCTAAACATTATACACCAACTGTTTCTATATCTATTATTGTGGCTGCTCGCAATGAAGCTAAAGCAATCAAAGACTGTCTAGAGTCTCTTGCACAACAAAATTACCCTAAGCATCTTTTTGAAATCTTAGTTGTAGATGATAATTCGGAGGACATTACCAGCCAGATAGTATGTAGTTTTGGAAAGATTTCCTCTAATATACGATTAATTCGCTTAAATGGTTTTGAAAACCGGCAAGGAAAAAAACAAGCTATTGCTACCGGAATCGAACAAAGCAATGGAAATTTGATCGTAACCACAGACGCAGATTGTATTATGGGGTCTGATTGGTTGTATTATATAGCTTACATGCATGAGTCAGAAGGTGCCAAATTCATAGCTGCACCTGTTGTTTTTCATAATGAATATTCTACTTTTGAACAGTTCCAAACATTAGATTTCATGGGCATGATGGCTATAACTGGAGCGGGCATTCACAAGCAGTTTATGCATATGTGCAACGGTGCTAACTTAGCCTATACTAAAGCTGTATTTGAGGAAGTTAATGGTTTTGAGGGAATAGACCATATTGCTTCTGGTGACGATATGCTCCTAATGCAAAAAGTAGCCAAAAAATATCCTAATCAGCTTCGATTCATCAAAAATAAAGCTGCCACAACCTATACTAATCCTAAGTCTACCCTAAAAGGTTTTATGCAACAGCGGATTCGTTGGGCCTCTAAATCGAGCGCGTATACAGAATGGCAAGTTGTTGCTATCTTAGGCTTGGTCTGGATCTTTTCGGTTTCTATCTTATTGGATCTAATACTTGCAATTTGGTTAGGTTGGTGGTTGGTGGGTTTAGCTGCACTAAAACTTGTGCTAAAAGGAATAGCTGATTATTTTTTATTGAATATGATGGCTCATTTCTTTGGCAGATCGGCACTAATGAAAGCCTTTGTTCCTTCTCTCTTTTTGCATTGGATATATATAGTCGTTATTGGCTTTTTGGGCAATGTATTGAGTAGCTACGAATGGAAAGGACGACAGGTAAAATAAATATAGGTAATAGATTTATAGGTAATAACTAATAGATAAGGTGACAACCTATACCTATAAACTTATTACTACCTATTGACCTATTACCTATAAACCTATTAGATTAGTTTTTCAGTATATCAAAAATTTCATCCAACTTAGGAGAAAGGATAATCTCAGTACGACGATTTTTAGCTTTTCCTTCATCAGAGTCATTAGAAGCAATAGGCACATGTTCTCCACGTCCAGCAGCTGTAATACGCTCAGGACTCACACTATTTTTGATCAACACATTACTAACAGAAAGTGAACGTTTAGAACTCAAGTCCCAGTTCATTTTTGCATCTCCATCAC
The DNA here is from genome assembly GCA_024222455.1 of Aureispira sp. GTDB lineage: Bacteria > Bacteroidota > Bacteroidia > Chitinophagales > Saprospiraceae > JAAEPD01. The sequence goes on along the minus strand of JAAEPD010000341.1, from coordinate 35,761 downwards.
TATCTGTATGCCCTTCTACCATGATATCAATATCTGCACTTTTGTTGAGTACGCCAGCTAAATTTTCAAGAGCACCAACACCCTTGCTAGCAATCTTAGAGCTACCTGTAGCAAACAATAAATTTTGACTCATAGAAACATATACTTTACCATTGCGTTCCTCTACAGAAAGGTCACTAGATGTAAAACCAGTCAAAGCAGCAGCTAATTTATCTTTAAGCGCTTGTGCTTTAGCATCACGAGCAGCAATAGCATCTTCAAGTTCTTTTACACGTTTTTCACGAGCAGCTAAAGCATCTCCCAATTCTTTATTTTTAGCCTCACGTGCAGCCAAATCATCTTCCAATTTCTTTTTGTAGTCTTCCAAGCTACCAATATTAGCATTTTTACCTTCTAGGTCCTTCTTCAACTTATCAATTTCTTCACGCTCTTTTTTCAGTTTTGCAGCCAACTCTTCCATTTCACGCTCACGTCTGCGCAACTCATCTTCCTTTCTACGCAACTCATCCTCTTTTTTAGCCAACTCCTCTTTTAGCTCACGTTTACCAGCAGAAGCATCATTTTTTAGTTTTTCGTTAAGCTCCAAAAGTTTGTCATAAGAGTCTTGAAGATCTTTATTCAATCGTTGTTGCTGGTCATAACGAGTTTTCAAAAGATCATAATCTGACTTAATTTCAGCATAATCCTCTTCCATTTCCTTGACCTTCTCCTTAATTCCTTCTAAATCTTTTTCGGCAACCTCTCTCGCTTTTTTCTGAGAAGCAGCTTCATTCAATGCTTGAGATTTTGCAGTTTGTTCTTCCTGATATTTCCTGTTAGAGACACAGGACAACAGTGATGCAAACATCAGTAACATAAATGCAAATTGAAAAATTTTAGCCATTAGTTTTATTTTTTTAAAGTGATTCGATTAAAGAAGTTACAAAAACTTCAAATATATTCTATCGCCCCAAAGGGGTTAAGATAATTTCAGTGCGTTGATTTTTAGCTTTTTTGGTAGATGATGTATTTTCTACAAGAGGATTATGTTCGCCTCTTCCTGACAAGATCAGCTGTTTAGCAGGAACTCCATTTTCTGCCAAAATAAAAACCACATAGGTAGCTCTTCTTGTACTTACCTTCCAATTGTTTTTTTCATCTCCATTTATTACACTATGTCCAATTACATTAATTTCTATATCATTATGTACGGCCAACACTAATGCCAAACGTTCTAATAATGTTCGCCCTCCAGCACCTACATATTTACTTCCTTGAGGAAATAAAAGTCTCTCACCTAATTCTAGAATTAGATGCGGCCCCTCTTGTATAAGACTAACTGTGGCTGTATCAAATAATTCGCCAAGATTGGTCATTATATCTGTCCGAAGCTGATTAACTTTAGCCAACTTCCATTTATCAGCCTCTTGCAAGGCTTTCAACTGAGCTTGAGCTTTTTTGGCTTGACGCAATGCTTCATTTTGACAATAATCCAATTTCTGTTGACAATCTCTTAGCTGTTGTGTAGACTCCTTTTCTTTTTGTTGTAAACGAGCAATCGTTTGATTCTTTTCTTGCAAATCTTCGCTTATACGAACATTATCTTCAGAAGTAACATCTCTAAACTTGGTCAATTCTCGTTTAGCATCTGCTAATTCTTTCCGAGTTTTAATCAGCTCATTATCCAGCTGATTATGGGAAGCTGTCAATGCATTAAATTTCCCTTTGGGAATACAACCACTAAACAACAATACTATAACGCTTACTAAAATTATCTTATACATATGTCTTTAAATCTATTATTTTCTTCTCATAATCTCGGAACCAACTATAGTACCTGCACACGCAATATTGAGTGACTCTACATTATTCGCCATTGGGATAGTCAACCAATAATCTACCAAATCAGCAATAGAAGATGAAACCCCATTAGATTCATTACCTAATACAAAAATACTTTTTTTGTGGAAAGAACTAGTATATATATTACTTCCTTTCTCACCCGATAGTCCATAAATTTTAAATCCTTTTTGTTTAGCTAATTTAATGATAGGTGTCAAGCGCTCACATTTGAGCAAAGTACTCTTGAAAACTACTCCAGCAGAAGATTTAATCACTAAGGGCGAAATTTTAGCACTCCCTTTTCGTGGTAAAAGAATTCCATCTACACCTAAGGCGGTGCAGGAGCGTATCACCATACCCACATTGGTAGGAGTAGTTACACCATCTAATGCAATTAGAGTAGTGGAACTAGCTTGGTTTCCTTCTAAAAAAGAGGCTGCATCAGCAGCTTGAGGAGAGACTACATCGGCTACTATACCTTGGTCTTGCTTAGGGTTTTTAGAAATTTTAGATACTCTATCTGCATCAACTCTAGTCACTTCAACTCCTCGTTGTTTACAAATTGTTAGTATCTCTCGAATTATATTGCCTTTAGCTCTTTTGTCTAGCAAGACCTTATCTATATCCAATTCTTGATTTTCTAATACCTCTTTGACTGGTTTGCGTCCATAAACTGTTATGAACTGATCTCTAGGATGTTTGCTCACTATATTTGTTATAATTAGAATGCTAGGAAAGCTGCAAAAATACCTATTTCTATGTCTAGATACAAATAAGCCTTGCAAAAATAAGGGGATGTTTAGTTTTTTCCATCATATAAAATGTAGTATAGAAAACAATACACTATTTTCTTGTTAAACTTGGGCATTTTCTCTAATATTGCCCTCGTTTTGACAATAGATATTGCTTGATCAGGCTATAATCGATCAAACAATTCATTATCAACCTATTAAAACAATCAATTTTAAGTTATGAAATTGCTAGAAAACAAAGTCGCATTAATCACTGGAGGTTCTAGAGGAATAGGAGCTGCTATTGTACAAAAGCTTGCTGAACAAGGAGCTAATGTAGCATTTACTTATCGCTCTTCCACAGAACAAGCCAATGCTGTAGTTGAATCTGCAAGCAAGCATGGAACTACCGTAAAAGCTTATGCATCTGATGCTAGCTCTTTTGAGCAAACACAAGAGCTAATCAAACAGGTTAGTGCAGATTTTGGCCAAATTGATGTTTTGGTCAATAACGCTGGAATTACTCGTGATAATCTTTTATTACGTATGTCTGAGACACAATGGGATGAGGTAATGAACACCAACCTAAAATCCTTATTCAATTTTACGAAAGGAATCATGCGTCCAATGCTAAGAGCTAGAGGCGGTTCTATTATTAATATTACCTCTATAGTTGGAATAAAAGGGAACCCTGGACAGTCTAACTATGCTGCATCTAAAGCTGGTATTATTGGTTTTACTAAATCTATTGCTCACGAAATGGGCTCTCGAAATATCCGTTGCAATGCTATCGCTCCTGGTTTTATTGCTACAGATATGACCGATGAACTAGATGAGGAACTTAAGAACAAAATGGTTGAAGCAACAGCTCTTCGTCGTTTTGGAAACTCTGAAGAGATTGCAAATGTAGTCTTGTTTTTAGCTTCTGATTTGTCTAGTTATGTAACTGGCGAAACGTTGACAGTAAGTGGTGGCATGTAAAATATTTGCCTAATAAAAAAGACAGGTCATTCCTTAATAGTATAGGAATGACCTGTTTGGGTTTTAAGCCTTATTCTTTGCCCAAATCTAGTCTATTTATAGCCCTCCCCTCCTCATCTTTCTCAAATGCCTATATCAACTGATGAATGGTCTGTTTGAGCTGCTGAACAGATTGTTTTACAATTGCAATTTTTGATTTTTTTTTATACTTTAACTGCATTACATTCACTACAACTTTTACCATGCGGACAGTATTTCTATTATTCTTACTCATCGCCTTGTACCCCCTTTTTACATATTCACAATCAGCCTCGAATTTAGATAGTTTAAAACAAGATCTTAGCAATCATCCTCAACTAGATTCGATAAGAATGATGAAACTTGTAGGGCTAGGTCATGCAACTCCTTCTTCTGATACTAGCAGAATACAATATTATAGAGAAGCCTTATCGATTGCAACTACAAGAAAAGATACTTTAAGTCAAGGAAGGATATATGCTATTTTATTAGTGCGCTCAAAATCGGATGGGCGTTATCCTGAAGCTTTTGAATATGGTCAAAAAGCTTTAAAAGCTTACAGAAGCATAGAATACTATAAGGGAATTGCGGGAGTCTATAACGAATTATCTGCTATTTATATAATCCAACATAAATATGAAGAAGGTTTGGCTCTACTGCAAGAGGGATATGAGCTTCTCAGAGAGAAAAAACCTTCTAGAGAATTGATTCGACTAATGTGTAATATTTCTTTTTATGCCTATATAAAACACAAAAAATATACAGAGGCTCAAACACTAATAACAGAAGCATTGGGCTATGCTAAACAAATTAACAATCGAGAGAATATCATACACTGTTATACCCTACTCCTCAAAGTTTGCATAGACAGTAATGGAGAAGTTGCACAAGCAGACTGTCAAAGTTATGCTGATTCTATTGCAGCTATTTATCCCAAATTAGGTCCTAAAATCACTAAACGCTATACTGCAGCTCATATGCTATCTTATTATTATAGTGAACAGAATGATAGAACTTTTGCTTTCAAGTATGCTCGGTTAGCATTAGCTAGTGCTAAAGATATGCGTAGAAAACACAATATAGCAGAGGCTTATGCTCATCTTTTTGAGGTATATCTAAAATTTGGCGAACATGATCTAGCAATCAACGCCTTGAATGAGTCACATAAAGTAAAGGACTCTATATTCAATGAGAAAAGCCTTGCAAAACTTCAAACATTAGAGACTCAATTCAAAACAGAAAAAGCCATTCAAGACAAAGAACTTGCTGAAGAAAAGGCAAAATTGGCTGAAGAAAAAGCTAAATCTTATCAAAATTGGCTAATTGCAATACTTATTTTTTGTTTAATGGTCTTGGTGAGTATTGCTTTTTATATCTGGCTGTATCGTTTACGCAAACAAAAAGAATTGGTGAGCAAAGAACTGTCCTCTACACAAGAACGCTTGGAAGTAGAACAACAATTTCGACAAGCAGAACTAAAGGCGCTAAAAGCACAACTCAATCCTCATTTTATGTTTAATGCCTTAAATTCTATTCAAGATTATATCTTGCTCAATGAAAAAGAATTGGCTAGTGATTATTTAGGCAAATTTGCAGATTTGATGCGTATATATCTTAATCATAGCCAAGAAGGAAATCTTAGCTTAGAAGAAGAAATTGAGGCGCTAGAACTCTATCTAGATTTAGAATCTGTACGTTTTGACCATTCTATTGAATTTAATATTAAGACAGATGGAAATTTGGATATTGATGATCTAAAAATACCTACAATGTTAGTGCAGCCTTATGTAGAGAATGCAGTAAAACATGGTTTGTTTTATAAAAAAGGAGAACGAAAAATAGATGTTCAATTCAAAGAACATAATGACGATTATCTAGAGGCTATTGTTCGAGATAATGGTATAGGTAGAGAGGCTTCTGCTGAGATCAACAAAAAACGCAACCCAAACCATAAATCTTTTGCCACATCAGCCAATGCAACTCGCTTGCATTTACTCAATCATGGTCGTAGTCAAAAAATAGAAGTTAAATTTGTAGATTTGTACCAAGATCAAAAAGCTACTGGTACCGAAGTTCGTATTCTTATACCTCTTAAACAAACTGCATAAACTATTTATGAAGGCTATTATTATAGATGATGAATCAAGAGCTAGAAATCTACTATCTACTATTCTAAAAGATTATTGTCCAGAGGTTAAGTCTTTTGAACAAGCTCCAGATCTATTGAGTGGTGTAGAATTGATTCGAAAAACAACCCCAGATATTGTCTTTCTAGATGTAGACATGCCTGATCATTTAGGAATCGAGATTGGCAATTTTCTGAACACAGAAGAACTCAATTTTTATATTATTTTTACTACAGCACATAGCCACTATGCAACTAAAGCCTTTGAGCTGAATGCCCTAGATTACTTGCTAAAACCATTACGCCCAAAACAAGTCAGAGAAGCGGTACATAAAGCTTCTTGTAAAGTCAATAATGATAGTATTCGCAATCAGTTGCAGGCACTAAAAACAACTATAGAAAAGAATACGTTCAAAAAAATTGGCTTGCCAGTTTCGGAGGGTGTTATTTTTGTAAAATTGGAGGATATAATTTGTATAGAGGCTGATGGCATGTATAGCAAGGTCTACCTACAGGGAGGCAAAAAGATGCAGCTAATTTCTAAACCTCTAAAATATTTTCTGAGTATATTGGATGGAGTAGCTAATTTTTATAAGCCTCATCGTTCTTTTGTTATCAACATGCAGCATATTCAGCAATATGTCAAAAAAGATGGGCATTATATTATAATGGAAAATGACATTATGGTCAATCTATCTAAACATAGGAAAGATGAGTTTGTGCAAAAGCTAAATCAATTAATTTAATAGAACTATTTAATCAATTTCATTAGCGTTTTCATTAACCAGCCAGAATCAGATTTGATCAATTTGGCTAGTACTGCATCTGCTTTTTCCGAAAAAAGCTTCATGCTACCAATTACTTCCAAAAACTGTTGTGCATCTTCAGAATCGGCATCATCTACATTACTAACTTCATCAAGTACAGTTAGAACAGGTTCTAGTTCTTTCTTTTTGCGTTGGATGATGATTTGACGAACAACCTTCCACATATCCTTTTCACCTACAAAATATTCTCTGCGCTCTCCTGGTTTTAGTTCTTTGAAAACTAAGCCCCAGTCAATTAGTGCACGAATATTCATATTGGCATTACCTCTAGAGATTTTTAAGGTCTCCATAATATCATCTGCACACAAAGGCTCTGGAGCTACTAATAATAAGGCATGTACTTGTGCCATAGTGCGGTTGACCCCCCAGTTAGAACCAAAGGTTCCCCAAGCTTGTATAAATTTTGATTTTGCATCTTCTAGTTCCATATTTCAAATATAAAGTATTTTTTCTAGTTTCAAAAGTTTTTGAAACTTCATTACAGACTATATCAAGAATCCTTATTTTCTAGCTCTTTCCACAATTTTCGCATCGGTCCTGATATATAAAAACAATCCTCCAAATTTTCATTGTCAAAACAACACCAATAATAAACCGTAAACTGATGCAACTCTATTTCTTGAATCAGACAGGTCCTCAACTTCGCCCAATATTCTTCAAACTCTTCATCAGCTATTTGATTGGTTGCTTCTATTAAGATTTCCATCATCGTAAATCTTTCATCTTCTTGCTCTAAGCTATTATAAACAGTCCAATATTGGTCAATATAATCTAAATCTGCTATAATATAAGTCCAATCCTGCATACTCCTATCTCGCACAATGCCTAACAATTTAGCAATTTTATCCATTGCTCTACCTGTAGCATATCTTGGTGTTGGTTCTATAGGTCTTTTCATAAGAATTAGTCTATAGGTAATAGGGAATAGTGTTGTTGCGTTTTTTGAGACTCCAAATAGCATTTAGCTGTAGTTTGAATCGTTTCGTCTAGAGCTCTAAACTCATAGCCTAAATGCTCTTTGATTTTAGAGTTATCATAATCATATACTCCAGCAGAAGTTCTGATCGTTTCTTGTGTAATCAAAGGGTTCTTTCCTGTTAGTTTTGATTTTAGCCATTCCATACGCCATGCAAAGCCTCCCAAAAATGGAGTTACTTTGGTAGATGGTTTCTTTTTCTTCAACAGCTCAGCTACACGATTAAAAAACCATTCCCAAGAATTATTTTCTGCACTCAATATATAACGTTCACCATTTATATCACTCTCCATCAAAGCAATAGATGCTTTAGCGACATCTCGCACATCTACATAACCTGTATGTCCTACAGGATAATACTTAAGGCCTGTATCAACCTGCTGAAAGAGTTTGCCCGACCCAACATCCCAATAACCTGCTCCAAGTATCATAGAAGGGTTTACAATCACAGCATTTAAGCCCTCTTCTATCCCACGCCAAACCTCACATTCTGCTTTGAATTTGCTAATAGCATAATTAGTATTCATCTTGCTGTTTTCCCACTGACACTGCTCATCTACATGTCGCTGATGCTCTTTGCGGCCTAGAGCAGCTATAGAACTCACTTGCAAGAATTTTTCGACACCAGCCTCTATAGATAAGTTGACCAAATTAGCTGTTCCCTCTACATTCACCTTCATCATACGTTCTACACCTTTGGCCCCAAAAGAAACCATAGCTGCAGAATGGTAAACATGATCAACACCTTTAAGGGCTTGTTCTAATATATTTAGATCTAATAAGTCTCCCTCTATCCATTCTATTTTATCAACTATCTCTTGAACCAAATACATAGGGCTAGAAGCACGTTTCAATGCACAAACCTCATAACCTTTTTGAACTAAGTAATGTAATAAATAAGCCCCTACAAATCCAGTTCCGCCTGTTACTAATACTCTTTTCATAATCTTGTTTATGTTACATTAGTCCATCTATTAAAAATCAAAAGATTAGAAATACATGGACTATTGTATATTAAAAATCTGGAGGCTAGTTTAATAAATATTTTACGGTAATAGCCTACTTCTCTTCTAAAGAATTGTTAACTTAACAAAAATTCACTGAATCAGTTGTTTAAAATAAAAACTACTTATGGAAATCAGCAAATTCCAAAAAACCAAAATATTGGCCACTGTCGGCCCAGCGTCTAATAGTTATAACACTTTATTGGAACTTGCCAAGGCCGGAGTGGATGCGTTTCGACTCAATTTTTCGCATGGAACTCATCAAGATCACAAAAAAGTATTTGACTATATTCAGCATATTAATAAAAAATACAAAACAAACTTAAGTGTTGTTGCAGATTTGCAAGGACCTAAGCTGCGTGTAGGAGAAATGGAAGGTGGAAAAATCCCGTTGAAAAAGGGGGAAATTCTAACCTTTGTGAATGAAAAATGTATAGGAACCAAAGAGAAAATTTACATGAGCTACGAAAGTTTTGCTCAAGATGTAAAAGTTGGGGAGAAAGTGCTTATTGATGATGGTAATGTGCAGATGGAGGTAGTAGAAACTAATGGAAAAGATACTGTAAGACTAAAGGTTCTTTATGGTGAATATTTAGGTTCCAGAAAAGGCGTCAATCTTCCTGAAACTAAAATATCACTCCCTTCGCTTACTGAAAAAGATATAGAAGATATTGATTTCATTCTGCAATATCCGTTCAATTGGATAGCCCTGTCTTTTGTACGTTCCCCTGAAGACATTACTGATTTAAGGCAACGTATCAAAGCTAGACATCACTATGCTAAGATTATTGCTAAGATAGAGAAACCTGATGCCATAAAGCACATAGATGCTATTATAGAAGAGTCCGATGGAATAATGGTGGCTCGTGGTGACTTGGGAGTAGAAGTTCCTATGGAACGTTTACCTATGTTGCAGAAAATGATCATTGAAAAATGTATTCAAAATGCAAAACCTGTGATTGTAGCTACTCAAATGATGGATAGCATGATCAAAAATCCTACACCTACTCGTGCGGAGATTATTGATGTGGCCAATGCTGTACTAGATGGTACAGATGCTGTAATGTTGAGCGGAGAAACTGCAATGGGTGCTCACCCTGTAAAAGTAGTGGAAGCTATGAACAAAATTATAGCAGAAGCGGAGTCAGAGGAAAGTATTTATTATAAAAAATTAACACCAAAAGAAGGTACAGAGTCTTTCTTTTCGGATGCGATCTGTTATAATGCCTGTCGAATTGCTCGACAAGTAAAAGCTCAAACGCTTATAGGAATGACTAAATCAGGATATACTGGTTTTACCGTGTCTAGTTATCGCCCCAAAAGTGATATATTCATCTTCTCTTCTGATGCAGATATGCTCAATACACTTAACTTAGTTTGGGGTATTCGCTGTTTGTATTATGATAAGTTTACAAGTACAGATGATACAATCAGAGATGTGCAGCTTATTCTAAAAGAAAATGGTTTTGTCAATAAGGGTGATGTGGTTGTCAATACGGGGAGTATGCCACTACACATGCGCAAGAAGACTAATATGCTCAAGATATCAGTTATTGATTAAATTGAATCTAACTGTATAAATTAAGCTTGGGGAATTGATTAGTTAATCAATTCCCCAAGCTTTTTTATAATAAAACAATTCTAGTCATTGAATCCTCAATATAAGAGGCATGGGTTCTAAACTCATTAATTGAGTTGAGTCTAGGTAGACTCAATAAGGAACATAATGATCATAAAGATATCCTTACCTACAACTACATAAACAGTATAATCTACTACCGCTAACAACAAGATTAAAGCCTGCCATCTATCAACAGTAAAACGTCCTCCTTTAGACTTTGTCCCGATAAATAAGAATATAGTTAATAATACCGTTGCTCCAAGCAAGAAGTAAATATCAAAATTAGACGCTGTATCATAAGTTGTTGGTGCTATGGCTGTACTCATGGATAAGACTAATAGAACATTAAATATATTCGATCCTATCACATTTCCAACAGCAATGTCACTGTTCTTTTTCATAGCAGCTACAGCAGATGTTGCGAGCTCTGGCAATGAGGTACCAATGGCAACTACTGTCAAACCAATAACACGATCAGTCATTCCAAATTGACTAGCCATAAACACTGCATTATCTAATACTAATTGCCCACCAATAACCAATCCGACCATCCCTGTAGCAACATATATAAGACTTTTGTTCATAGGCATAGACTCTATAGCACCTTCCTCTTGTGCTGCAGGATCGTTTTTAGCACTACTATAAACATAGTATAAAAATGCTCCAAAAAGTCCTAATAAAATAAGTCCATCTATTCGACTAAAGGTATTCTCTGCTGCCCCAAATAGCATAACATCATTACCTAAAGCAAAGACCAATAATATTATAAAAAAGGAAAATGGTAACTCTTTGAAAGCTGTATTTCGCTGAACGGCTAAAGGATAGATCAAACCTGCAATTCCAAGTATCAAGCAGGTATTGAATATATTGGATCCTAGTACATTCCCAAATACCATCCCATTATTTCCTCCAATAGAAGCACCTATATTAACCACCAACTCGGGAGCAGAAGTACCAAAAGAGACAATAGTTAGTCCTATTATAATATCAGAAATGTTAAACTTTTTAGCAATAGCAGAAGCTCCTTCTACTAATAAGTCAGCTCCTTTTATCAATACTACAAAACCAATAATTAATAAGCCTATTGCAATTACTAAGTCCATAAGAATGGGGATATAAATTTAGATTAAAGTGTGTTCAGCCGACAAATTTAAGTATTATTTGGAGGGATTACCTTTTTTATTCAAAAATTTTCCAAATACTGTAGTAATAATCCCTGCTCGTTTATATGCAGTCCAACTTACTAATAGCTCGAATATAACTAAGCCCCCTAAGGTTGCATAAGCAGCCCCTTCTATTTGATAACGAGGAATTAGAATCATATGCAATAGAACGGTAACAGCTACACTAACTAACAAGCTATAGGTCGCCTGTTTTTCTAGATTTGTCATCATCAAAAGGTAACTAACTGGCCCTACAAATACATGCAAAAATTTAATCCCACATAATACCATTAATACTTGATACCCTTCTTTAAATTCAGCGCCATACCAAGAAAGCAACCAAGGCCCCAACAATACAAAGGCTAATAAGATCAAAGTGATGAGGGCACAAGCTAACTGAGTTGTTTTTGTAAAGAAGGCTTGTAGTTCTTTTATTTTATTCTCAGCATACAGTTTTGAAAACATAGGTGTTGTTACAGTGCAAACGACCATGAAAGGAATCAAAGCTATATCTGATAACTTAAGTGCTACATTGTAATAGGCAATTTGCTCTCGAGGAATTTCATAAAATCCTAAAAACACTATATCTACCCGAGTGTTAATTATATAAAGCAAGGACATAAATGCAAAATATTTACAGCTACTCAACCAAACTTGACTAGTTGTTTCTGTTTTTATTCTTGAATCCTTATATTCTTTTAGGTAATGATAGAGTAAATATAAAGCCATGAGGGCCGCTAAGCCAAAGGAAATTACCCTAAAAAGGATAATCTCGGCATCTGTTATACTCCAATAGAGTAAATAGGCTAACACTAGTATAATCAAAAAGCTAAAGGGTTGTACTACTTTTTCTGCGAGTTGTCCTGCACCGAGATACTTCAATCCTCTAAGGGAGGCTTGATTGATATGCATTAGTACAAAAAATGGAATACTTACTAATGCAATATTGTAATAATAAACATGTTCACTTATCCCATTTATTGTAAATAGATTAACCACTAGAGCAAAAATCAAGGCTGCTCCTACCCCACTAATCAAGCCCCATTTATTGCTCCAAAATAAGAGTCCTTTGATCTTACTTTGTTTTCCCTTTGTTTGATATACTGGCAATTGCTTCAAGACCAAATCATCTAAGCCCAAAGTTGCCCCTACACTAATGATCGAAACCCATGTAAACACTAAGGAGTAAATTCCGAAGCCTTCATCTCCTGCCATACGAGCAATAACAATTGTTGTCAGAAAGGTAAATATGGAAACAGCTGCTTGCAATAGCAATGACTTATAAGAACCTTTAAGAAAGTAGTTCCTAACCTTGGCATCGAGTTCTTTCCCCAATAATTTATGCAACCAATTGTTAATATATTTGCGCAAAGCGATGTCTTTTAATTCAAATAAGAACAAAAAAGTCATTCCCTATATTTAAGGAATGACTTTATATTAAGTTCGATCAGAAAAATAACTGATGTGTTGGTTGACTACTCTTCTTCGTTGCCACCTTCTGAATCTACTACAGTATCTTCAGAATCTTCTACTACAGCTATATTTTCAGCGTTATTTTTCTTTCTTCTACTACGACGTGTACGTTTACGTTTAGTCGTTTGAGTTTCTAATGCATCAGTGTTGTAATCAACTAACTCGATAAGAGCAGTTTCAGCACCATCATGAGGACGGAATCCTGTTTTCAAGATACGTACATAACCACCTGGGCGATCAGCAATTTTTGCTGCAATGTCTCCAAATAATTCTTTAACAGCTTCTTTGTTTTGTAAGTGACTGAACACTACACGACGATGGTGTGTTGCTCTTGCAATAGTCTCTTCATTAGCAGCTTGCTTAGCTCTAGTCATCATTGGCTCAATATACTTACGCAAAGCTTTAGCTTTAGCAACAGTAGTGTTGATACGCTTATAAGTGATTAGAGAAATCGCTAAGTTTTTTAATAAGGCTTTACGATGGCCTCTCTTACGACTTAAGTGGTTAAACTTTTTACCGTGTCTCATGTTTACAATAGATTTGCTTCACAGCACTTATTCAGTTACTGCAATAATTATTTAAAATAAGATATTTCTGAATTACTCTTCGTCTAATTTGTATTTAGACAAATCCATTCCGAAAGTTAAGTTCTTTTCTTGTAACAACTCTTCAATCTCCACCAATGATTTCTTACCAAAGTTACGGAACTTCAATAGTTCATGAGTTTCGTATTGTACTAAATCACCCAATGCATTAATTTTCGCTGCTTTCAAGCAGTTGTATGCACGAACAGAAAGATCTAGATCTTCAAGAGAAGTTTTCAATAATTTGCGCATGTGCAAGATATGCTCATCCACAACATTATCTTCCTTGCGAGAATCATCATTAAATGTGATGTTCTCATCAGAGATAAGCATCAAATGCTGGATCATGATCTTAGCAGCCTCTTTGATTGCATATTCTGGGTGAATAGTTCCATCTGTTTTGATGACAATATTCAATTTTTCGTAATCCGTACGTTGTCCTACACGCGCACTTTCTACAAAATAATGAACATTCTTGATAGGAGTATAAATAGCATCGATTGGAATATAGCCAATAGGTGCATCCTTAGGCATGTTTTCTTCTGCTGGTACATAACCACGTCCTTTGGTTACTGTCAATTCCATCTCTAAGTTCATAGAAGATTCTAAATGACAAATAACTGTATCAGGATTAGTTATTTCAAAGACATTTGTATGCTCTCCAATATCTCCAGCCTTAAATACATCCTTACCGCTAAGAGTTACATAGATTTTCTCTGTGTCTGTTTCTTCGTCTTCTTCTAGCAAATATTTAAGTCGAACTTGTTTTAAGTTCAAGATAATATCTACTACATCTTCCACTACTCCTTCTATAGTTGCAAATTCATGATCCACACCTTTGATACGGATAGCAGATATTGCGAAACCTTCTAAAGAAGAAAGCAATACTCTACGAAGTGAATTGCCTACAGTTTGTCCGAAACCAGGCTCTAAAGGTTTAAATTCAAAAACACCTTCAAAGTCATCTGCTTTCTGAAGAAGAATCTTATCCGGTTTTTGGAAATTTAATAAACTCATAAGTTTGAGATATAGCGTTAGATAATTTAAGAAAATGTCTTAAAGCATTTTTAGGACTCCAGACACTAAGGTTGGAAGTCCTAAAGATGATAATATGTAAGACACTTGATTATTTAGAGTAAAGCTCTACAATCAACTGTTCGTTGATATTTTCAGGAATTTGATCTCTAGTAGGGTATTGTAAGAATACACCTTCTAATTTATCACCATTCCACTCTATCCAAGAGAACTTGCGAGAACTTGATGCATTATTTGCAACAGAGTCTAGGATAGCTTGGTTTCCTTGAGATTTACCACGTACTGTTACAACATCTCCAGGACGGAGTGAAGCAGAAGGTACATTAGTAACAACTCCGTTCAATACTATATGCTTGTGAGAAACCAATTGACGAGCAGCACTACGAGTTGGAGCAATACCTAAACGAAATACTACATTATCTAAACGAGCTTCTAAGAACTGTAACAAGACCTCACCAGTTACACCTGTTTTACGAGATGCTTTTTCGAATAGGTTACGGAATTGACGCTCTAATACTCCATAAGTATATTTTGCTTTTTGTTTTTCCATTAACTGAGCAGCATAATCAGAACGTTGTTTACGACGTCTTGATGATCCGTGCTGTCCTGGAGGATATTTCTTACGCTCAAAGCTTTTGTCATATCCATATATAGCCTCTCCAAACGCTCTTGCCTTTTTCGTCTTTGGACCTGTATATCTAGCCATTATTTATAAAATTTGTATATATGATTATTCAGAATAAAAGATAAAAGTTACACTCTACGTTTCTTCGGTGGGCGACAACCGTTATGAGGAACTGGTGTTACATCTTGAATTTTCAAAACTTTAATACCAGAGCCATCTATCGCACGGATAGCTGCTTCACGTCCTGATCCAGGTCCTTTCACGTATACTATAACACTTCTTAGACCACAGTCATAAGCTTCCTTAGAAGCATCTGCTGCAGCAATCTGAGCAGCATAAGGAGTATTTTTCTTAGAACCTCTAAAACCAGCTTTACCTGCAGATGCCCAAGAAATTACTTGACCTGAACCATTCGTAAGTGTAATGATGATGTTATTAAAGGTTGCTTGTATGTGTGCTTGACCCTGAGGTTCAACTCTTACATTCTTCTTTTTTACCTTCTTTGATTTTGCCATAACTCTTCTACCTTGAAAAATTTGCTATTATTGAGAATTATTTGGTAGCTTTCTTCTTGTTTGCTACTGTCTTACGTTTACCTTTACGCGTACGAGCGTTTGTTTGTGTGCGTTGACCTCTTAGAGGTAATCCTCTACGATGACGCAAGCCACGGTTACAAGCAATGTCCATCAAACGTTTAATGTTCATTTGAACTTCAGAACGTAATTGTCCTTCCACTTTATATTCATCCGCTAAAATAGTACGAATGCTTTTGATGTTATCATCACTCCAGTCTTTTACTCTAGCACTTTGGTCTATACCAGCCTTAGCTAAGATTTCTTTAGCTGAAGTTGATCCGATACCATAGATATATGTTAGACTGATTACGCCTCTCTTGTTTTTTGGTAAATCTACCCCTGAAATACGAGCCATACTTATTTAAAGTTTTACTTGTTTTATACTTGATTTACCCTTGACGTTGCTTAAACTTAGGGTTCTTCTTATTTATGATATAAATTCTTCCTTTGCGACGTACGATCTTGCAATCTACAGAACGTTTCTTTACAGAAGGTCTTACTTTCATGATTATATATTATTTATTTGTAACGATAGATTATGCGTCCTCTAGACAAATCATATGGCGACATTTCCACAGCAACTTTATCTCCAGGTAGGATTCTAATGTAGTTCATACGCATCTTTCCTGAAATTGTAGCAATGATTTTATGATCATTCTCCAGTTTTACACGGAACATTGCATTTGACAGTGCTTCATCAATAATTCCGTCTTGTCTTATTAGATCTTGTTTAGCCATAAATTGTTTTTTCGGACTGCGAATATCCCAATTTTTTTTTAAAAAATGTAATTTTTTTGAATTTATTTATCAGTTAATCTGATAGTTATACTGGAGACTTACTTTTTTCTCTTCCTTTAAGCTTTCCAGATTTTATCAATCCATCATAACGACGCATTAATAAATGTCCTTCTATTTGTTGTAATGTATCCAATACAACTGCTACTAAGATAAGTAAAGAAGTACCTCCATAAAAGATTGCAAATCCAACATTACTTGTAATTGTTGCAGCAGCAACACCAGGTAAAATAGATATTAATCCTAATGCAATAGATCCTGGTAATGTTACTAATGTTGTAACTCTATCAATATACTCTGCTGTATCGTTACCTGGTTTAACACCTGCAATAAAAGCATTTTGGCGTTTTAGATATTCAGCCTGTTGTTGTGGATTTACGATTAATGCCGTATAAACAAATGTAAAAATCACTACTAACAAAAAGAATACAACATTATATGGTAAAGATGTAAAATCTGCCATCTGTGCCCAAAATCCTCCACTGCTCCCATCAGCAACAGCTTGAGCTAAAGCACCAGGTATAAACATTAATGCTTGAGCAAAGATAATAGGCATTACACCTGCAGCATTCAATTTAATCGGAATATAATCACGTTGTCCACCTTGTGGTCCAGCTGCTCTTCCAATCATATGCTTAGCAAACTGAATTTTGATTTTTCGAACAGCTTGAACTAATGCAACTGTAGCCATTACAATTACTACTAAAAGTGCCATCTCTACAATAAATAATACTAATCCTCCATTAGCTCCTAACTTTAAGCTAAACTCTTTAGCAAAAGCAGTTGGTAATGTAGCAATAATACCAGCTGTAATCAATAGAGAAATACCATTACCTACACCTTTGTCAGTAATACGCTCTCCTAACCACATACAGAATATAGTACCAGATGTTAGGATAATAATATTAGCTAACCAGAATATAGTCGGTGGAATATCTATTAAAATAGCCCCTCCATACTGCGTTTTAAGGAATGCTAAATATGTAGACCCTTGTACAACAGTAATTGCAATAGTAATTACCCTAGTAATCTGATTCATCTTACGCTGTCCATTCTCACCATCCTTTTGAAGTTTTTGGAAGTAAGGAACAGCAAAACCTAGTAGCTGTACAATGATCGATGCTGAGATATAAGGCATAATTCCTAGAGCAAATACAGCTGCCGCAAAAAATGCTCCACCTGTAAATGTGTTCAATAGGCCCAATAAACCTTGTCCATCATCATTCCCAGTTAATTCTTTCAACGCACTAGCGTCTATACCAGGTAATATAACGTAGCTTCCGAAGCGATAAACCGCAAGGAAGCCAATTGTTATCAATATACGAGTACGTAATTCAGGAATGCTCCAAATCTCACGTAATTTGTCTATAAAACTCTTCATTGACTTGCAGATATTAAAAATCTAAACAGCGAATACGAAAAAAAGAGGAAAAGTACTACTTTTCCTTTAAACTAAAACAACTGATCCTCCTTGAGCTTCTACTTGAGCTTTGGCTTCGTCTGAAATTTTGCTGATCTCAACAGAAAACTTATGAGAAACAGCTCCTTCAGCTACAACGTGGATATTATCATTCTCAGCTACAAAATCAAAGTGTTTGCGTATTAAAGCTAAATCAACTTTGTCTGTATTTTCAGCATGTGCAATTCCTTGCAATTGATTCAATTTGAAAACGATAAATGTTTTTCCACCTGCATTAGCAATTGCTTCTTTAGCAGAAGAAGAGAAACGTTGTGCAGATACTTGTAATCCTTGAGTCAAAGCTCCATCTGCTAATACTTTTAGAGTAGCAGTGTTGCTTAGAATGTTTAGATTTCTTAAAATTTCTGGTGTAATTTCACTTACTCCGTGTTTCTTAGCAATTTCTTCTAAGTGACGTAAGTTTAAAGTAGTATAGGCATCTGGTCTATACGTCTTATATCTACGGTGTGAATTCTTAAATCCACGCTTAGGTAAACGCATTTGCAAAGGCATTTGACCACCTTCAAAAGCACGTTTTTGAGAGTATCCTGAACGAGATTTAGCACCTTTGTGCCCACGAGTAGAAGTTCCACCTCTACCAGACCCTTGTCCACGACCTATACGCTTACTTTTTTTGACAGAACCACTTGCCGGTTTTAAGCTATGAAGTTTCATTTTATATTTTAGATTTTTCTAGTTATCAGTTCAGTAGAACGTTTACAGTTCTTCAATCTTGATTAAGTGCTTCACTTTTTCGACCATTCCTTTGATCTGAGGAGACACTTCATGTTCTACGCTATGATTGATCTTTCTTAACCCTAAAGCTTTAATAGTAGCTTTTTGGCGTCTCGGGCGATCAATGATACTTTTTACTTGAGTAATTTTTAATTTAGCCATTGTATCTTGAGCTTTTCTAAATTTAACCGTTAAAAACTTTATCTACAGTAATACCTCTATGCTGTGCTACTGTCTGAGCAGAGCGCAATTTAGTTAAAGCATCTATAGTTGCCTTGATTACGTTGTGAGGATTAGAAGATCCTTGAGATTTAGCTAATACATTGTGTACACCAGCCATTTCTAAAACTGCACGCATCGCACCACCAGCAATTACTCCAGTACCATCAGCAGCAGGACGAACAAGCACTTTACCAGCACCATATTTACCTAATTGCTCATGAGGAATAGTTCCTTTATAAATAGGTACTTTAATTAAACTCTTTTTAGCATCATCAACTGCTTTTGCAATTGCACTAGACACCTCACGAGCTTTACCTAATCCGTGGCCCACTGTTCCATTTCCATCACCAACTACCACAATAGCAGAAAAACTGAATGTGCGACCACCTTTAGTCACTTTAGCTACACGGTTAAGTGTTACTAATTTTTCTTTCAAGTCAGTTTCTGTAGGTTTTACTCTATTATTTTTTCTTTTATTTGCCATTTTATTGTTAGTATTTCGTGTTATTAGAATTGCAAGAACTCGTTAGTACCATCTTCTTTGCGTTCTCCACGGGCTCCTTCAGCTAATGCCTTAACACGACCATGGTACAAATATCCACTTCTATCAAAAATCACACTAGTAACACCAGCATCCATAGCTTTTTTAGCTATCAACTGGCCAACCATGCGAGCCTTATCTACATTAGTTCCTTCCTTTGAAGAAATATCTCCTTCTAGAGATGATGCTGCAGCTAATGTTTTACCAGCAGAGTCATCAATAATTTGAGCATAAATTTGTTTGTTGCTGCGAAATACAGATAGACGAGGGCGTTCTGTAGTACCTACAATTGCCTTTCTAATTCGTCTGTGTATTTTCTTGCGACGTATAGTTTTTTTTGAACTCATGACTTTATATAACTTTGAATCGCTTCCTAATTAAAATTAATCAACTATTATTTAGCTGCAGTTTTACCAGCTTTTCTACGGATAACTTCACCTGCAAATCGAATACCTTTTCCTTTGTATGGTTCAGGTTTACGATAACTGCGTATTTTAGCAGCTATTTGCCCTAGTAATTGTTTATCATTACTAGTCAAAATAATTCTAGGTGGCTTACCTTTCTCACTAACTGTTTCTACTTTCACTTCAGCAGGAAGTGCAAACATGATAGGGTGAGAAAAACCTAACTGCATTTCTAAAAGTTGACCAGTATTTTTAGCACGGAAACCAACCCCATAAAGTTCTAATTCTTTCTTAAAGCCATTAGATACACCTTCTACCATATTAGCT
Source organism: Aureispira sp. (assembly GCA_024222455.1). Taxonomy (GTDB): domain Bacteria; phylum Bacteroidota; class Bacteroidia; order Chitinophagales; family Saprospiraceae; genus JAAEPD01. The sequence goes on along the minus strand of JAAEPD010000341.1, from coordinate 15,719 downwards.
ATTAGCATACGATATAAACCATGCATTGCTTTATGACGCTTTTGGTTAGTAGCTCTTTCTACTTGTGCCTCTGCACCTTCTATTTTTACGGTGATTCCATCGTCTGCAATATCTTGCTTCAATTCACCTTTAGGACCTTTTACGGTCACTATATTTCCATTAATTTTTAGTTCTACTCCTGCAGGAATACTGATGGGAGTTTTTCCTATTCGTGACATCTTCTATCAAAAATTTTAATAGTTAGAAATGTTTCGCTGAAATATTCAATTTCAACCAAGGATTAATATACATAAAACAACACCTCACCACCAACATTAAGCGATCTTGCTTGTTTGTCAGTCAATACACCTTTTGAGGTTGAAATAACAGCTACACCCAAACCATTGATTACTCTAGGTAATTCTGTAGATTTTACGTACTTACGTAAACCTGGGCGGCTGATACGAAGAAGCTTGCGGATAATTGGCTCTCTAGTTTCTGCATTATATTTCAATGCAATCTTAATCGAGTCCTGCTTACCTTCGTTTGCCTCAAATTTATACTTTAATATAAACCCTTGATCGTAAAGTATTTCAGTTATTCTTTTCTTAAGGTTAGACGCTGGTATCTCTACCATACGATGTCCTGCCATATGGGCGTTACGGATACGTGTTAGGTAATCCGCAATAGGATCTGTTACTGCCATTTAATTTCTATTTTAATCGCTAATATTATCTCGGAGAAAGATGTACTAACTGATTATACAATATAACTTAATTCTAAAAGGATTGAATTTTCATTAGATCTAAAATCTAATACCTACCAACTTGCTTTAGTTACTCCAGGAATTTTCCCTTGTAATGCTAAATCACGAAAAACTACACGACATACACCAAATTGACGCATGTATCCCTTAGGACGACCAGTTAGTTGACAACGATTGTGCAAACGGACTGGTGATGAATTTTTAGGTAGTTGGTCTAACTCATCCCATCTTCCTTCTTCTTTTAATTGCTTACGCAACTCAGCGTATTTCTTTACTAAACGCTCTCTTTTTAATTCACGAGCGACTACAGATTTTCTAGCCATCTTTTATTGGTTATTATTGTTTTGGTTTTTGAAAGGCAACCCTAATAATTTTAGTAATTCCAAAGCTTCCTCATCTGTTTTGGCTGTTGTTACAAATGTAATATCCAAACCAGTGATACGAGGGATTTTGTCTAAATCAATTTCTGGGAAAATGATTTGCTCTGTAACTCCTAACGTATAGTTTCCTCTTCCATCGAAACTTTTATCGCTAATACCTCTAAAGTCACGAACTCGTGGCAAAGCAACATTGATCAAACGACCTAAGAAATCAAACATTCTATCACGACGTAAAGTGACGCGTGCTCCGATTGGCATACCTTCACGTAGTTTAAAGTTAGAAATAGATTTTTTAGCTCTAGTTTTCACTGCATGCTGTCCAGCGATAAGCGTTAACTCTCCGGCTGCAACATCTACCAATTTTTTATCAGAAGTGGCTTGGCCGACTCCTTGACTTAGGCAGATTTTAGAAAGTTGTGGCACCTGCATAATAGAAGAGTATTGAAACTTCTCCATTAACTTAGATACTACTTCCTCTCTGTATTTTACTTTAAGACTTGGTTGATAACTCATTACTCAATTACCTCCTGTGTTTTCTTTAATACACGAACTGATTTCCCTTCCCTTTTTTCTTTGCGAATACGACTAGCAACGTCTTCGGCTCCAACCAACATCAAGTTTGATATATGGATAGGTGCTTCTTTTTCAACGATGCCACCTGGTGTATTTGCACTAGGACGAACATGACGTTTAACCATGTTTAAGCCCTCTACTACGGCACGATAGTCATCACGCAACACTTTTGCTACGACTCCAACTTCGCCTTTATCATCTCCGACTAAGACTTTTACTCTATCGCCAGTTTTGATATGAATTTTACCACTATGTGGATTTTGTTTGTTTTTCTTTCCCATGACTATTTTTCTTATAGCACTTCAGGCGCCAATGAGACAATTCTCATAAAGTCGCGATCACGCAATTCACGTGCTACTGGTCCAAAAATACGAGTTCCTCTAGGTTCATCACTTGCAGTTAGCAAGACTACAGCATTATCATCAAAACGAATATAAGAACCATCTCTACGACGAATTTCTTTTTTCGTTCTTACAATAACAGCCCTAGATACAGTACCTTTTTTAATTCCTCCAGGAGATGCATCTTTTATAGTAACTATTATAATATCACCAACTGATGCATAACGTCTTTTAGAACCACCTAGCACTTTAATACAAAGTACTTCCTTAGCTCCTGTATTATCTGCTACTCTTAGTCTACTTTCTTGTTGAATCATTATGACTAAATTATTTAGCTCTTTCTAAAATTTCTATTAATCTCCATCTTTTGCTCTTACTCAACGGACGAGTTTCCATGATACGAACAACATCACCTATATTACACTCATTCTTTTCATCATGAGCCATAAATTTATTACTTTTCTTAACAAATTTACCATAAATAGGGTGCTTCATACGACGCTCAACAGTAATTGTAATAGATTTCTCCATTTTATTACTAGTGACAACTCCAACTCGTTGTTTGCGCAAATTTCTCTTTACTTGTTCTCCCATTGCTGGTTTGTATTTAGCTATTTATTTATTCTTTTTAGCACGTCTTCTTCTCGCTTGAATTCTATCACGCGGCACTTCTGACGTTTCAAGTTCCTTAGCTCTAAGTTCAGTCTTAATACGAGCTATGTCTTTACGCAAAGCTGTCAACTGTTTAGGATTTTCAAGAGTTGCAATTGCATTGTTAAACTTTAGAGACTGATAAGTCTGTTCAGTTGTTTGCAATTCTGCTTGCAAATCTTCAGTTGATAAACTTTTAAAATCTTTCTTTTCGGCCATCTCTCCCAATATATTATTAATCTACATAATCGTTTCTAACAACAAACTTGGTAGCCACAGGAAGTTTTTGAGCTGCTAGACGTAATGCTTCTGTCGCTTTCTCTCTAGAAACACCATCCATTTCAAAAAGTATTCTTCCTGGTTTCACAACTGCTACATAGTGCGACAAACCACCTTTACCTTTACCCATACGCACTTCTGCAGGTTTTTTAGTAATTGGCTTATCTGGAAAAATACGAATCCATACTTTTCCTTCACGTTTCGTATAACGTGTCATCGCAATACGAGCAGCTTCTATTTGGCGGTTGGTTATCCAAGCTTCATCCAAAGTTTTCAAGGCAAAAGTACCAAATGAGATCTTTGACCCTCGGTGAGCCAACCCTTTGATACGACCCTTCTGCTGTTTGCGGTATTTTGTTCTTTTTGGTTGTAACATTTTTACTCTGCTTGATAGATATCCACTAATCAAAACAATGCCTAAATCAAAGGCACTTTCCCTTCAAAGCGGGGGCAAAGATACTAAAAGTTTCGATAACTTCTAGCATCTTTACTTAAAATTTATTTTTTTCTTCTATTGTCTCTACCTCTATTGTCTCTGCCTCTATTATCTCTACCTCCACGGCCTCCTCGACGTTGGTCTCTTCCACCACCTTGCTTACGATCACGCTTGCTAGGAGTTGGGAAGAAATCTACCTTGTCATAAACTTCTCCACGACAGATCCAAACTTTCACTCCAATCTTACCATATACAGTAAGTGCTTCAACTAGAGCATAGTCTACATCAGCACGGAATGTATGCAATGGAGTACGTCCTTCTTTATACTCTTCTGAACGAGCCATATCAGAGCCATTCAAACGACCAGAAACACGAACCTTGATACCTTCTCCACCTGCTCTAATAGTAGATTGGATAGACATCTTAATTGCCTTACGGTAATTAATACGAGCTTCAATTTGCTTAGCAATTGTTTCACCAACAATTGTTGCACTTAGCTCAGGCTTACGGATCTCAACAATATTGATTTGTACATCCTTGTCAGTAAGCTTCTTAAGCTCTTCACGGATTCTATCAACTTCTTGTCCACCTTTACCAATAATGATACCTGGACGTGATGTATGTATAGTAATCGTGATTCTCTTAAGTGTACGCTCAATAACAATACGTGCAATTCCACCTTTTTCAATACGTACTTTTAGGTAACGGCGAATTTTTTCGTCTTCTACTACTTTGCCAGCATAATCTTTACCGCCAAACCAGTTAGAATCCCATCCTCTGATAATACCTAAGCGGTTACCTATTGGGTTTGTTTTTTGTCCCATTGTTTTTTAAATTATTAGGTTATTATTCAGTTTCTTCCAATTCTACAGCATCTTCAGTTTCTACTTCGCGAACTGGTAATGCTGCAGTATTTTCAACTACTAATGTAATATGACAAGAATGTTTACGGATTCTGTGTGCACGACCATGCGGTGCAGGACGGAAACGCTTTAGTTGAGTACCTTGATCTACCCAAATAGCCTTAACTACTAAATCATATTCATCAGCTTCTTCGCCAGTTAATACTGACCAATTAGCTATTGCTGAAAGTAAAATTTTCTCAATAAAGCGAGAACCTGCATTTTTAGTATATTTTAATATACCTAACGCTTGCTCAACGCCCATATAGTTAGTTTCTTTTACTTTTTCTTTTTTGTTGTATACTTTCTTGCCTCTAATCAAATCTGCTACTAAGCGCATTTTTCGAGAAGACTTACGGCAATTTGTCAACTTCGCAACAGCCTCTACGAATTCTACATGTTCTTCCATAACTTCAAATTAAGTCTTATACTGTTGGATTGAATTATTTTCTTCTATTTCCTGAATGTCCTCGGAATGTACGAGTTGGAGAAAACTCTCCTAACTTGTGGCCTACCATATTCTCTGTAACAAATACAGGAACGAAAGTTTTACCATTATGTACAGCAATCGTTTCGCCCACCATGTCAGGAATTATCATAGATGCGCGAGACCAAGTTTTGATCACGGTTTTCTTTCTAGAATCTTTAGCCTTTATGAGTTTCTTTATCAATTTATGATAAACATAAGGCCCTTTTTTAAGAGATCGTGCCATTATCTACACTATTTTTTAGCATTACGCTTAGTCAAAATAAATTTATTAGAATACTTCTTAGGTGTTCTAGTTTTCTGTCCTTTGGCCATAATATTATTACGAGACCTTGGATGTCCTCCAGAAGCTCTACCTTCACCACCACCCATTGGGTGATCAACAGGATTCATCGCAACACCTCTTACACGAGGACGACGACCTAACCAACGTTTACGACCAGCTTTACCTAGTACCTGTAACCCATGATCAGGGTTAGAAACAGAACCTACTGTAGCTCTACAAACTACTAATACATTACGTGTCTCACCTGAAGGCAATTTGATTACTGCATATTTATCATCACGTCCTACTAATTGAGCAGAAGCTCCAGCACTACGTACTAATACAGCACCTTTTCCTGGTCTAGTTTCAAGACCGTGAAGAATTGTACCTAATGGCATATCAGCTAATGGTAAACAGTTCCCTACATCTGGAGCAATTCCGTCTCCTGAAAGAATTTGGTCACCAACTTTTAGTCCGTGAGGAGCTAAAATATAGCGTTTTTCACCATCTGCATATGCTAATAATGCGATAAATGCAGTTCTGTTTGGATCATACTCAATGCTTTTTACAAAAGCAGGAATTCCATCCTTATTACGTTTGAAATCAATCTCACGAAGTCTACGTTTGTGTCCACCACCTCTATGGCGTACCGTTCTTCGTCCTTGATTATTCCGACCCCCTGTTTTCGACTGCTTTCTCAGCAATGACTTTTCTGGTGTATCAGTAGTCACTTCTGTAAAAGCGTTACCGACGCGGGTTCTAGTCCCAGGCGTGATCGGATTATACTTTTTTACTGGCATCTTGCTTATACGAATTTATCAGTTTCGCAACTATAGTTTAAAAAATTATTTACTCTTCTACTTCTACTGTATCAAGACCATCCTCAACTTCTTCTATATCTCCATAGAATCCATCAATAAACTCTCCTTCACCAATAGTAACTACTGCTTTCTTGATAGGAGAAGTACGTCCAGTCGTTTGGCGACCTTTGACGATACGTGATCTTTTTTTGCCTGGCAATACAGATGTATTTACAGCTTGCACTGTTACACCGAATTGATCTTCTACAGCCTTCTTGATTTCTACTTTGTTAGCTTTTCTATTCACTACAAAAGTATATTGATTCAAGTTAGGATCTTCTGCCAATTTGGTAGTCTTCTCTGTAATAAGCGGCTTTACAATAATATTCTTCTTAGCCATTTTATATTAACTTTTAAAATATTAGCCTAATGTTTCATTAATTCTATTTAAAGCGCCTTCAGAAAGCACCAAATAGTCGGCATTCAAAATTTGATATACATTAAAATCGTTAGCAGTAGAAACCATAGCGTATGGTATGTTATGGCTAGCCATAAGGATATTGTCATACACTTTAGCTCTTGCATCATAATGCTCATCTAAAGCTTCTTCATATTTGTCCATAGCAGTTGAATAAGCATCTGCATCTGTCAAATATTGCTTGATAGCAGTATTGTATTGCTCTAATTTCCTTTGCCCTTTTGGCTTGTATGGACGCTGTGGTTCTGTTGGCTTTTCTGGACCAGCAGGTAAATCCAACAACATCAATGTTTTGCTATAAGCTAATGCATTACCATCTACTTTTACAGCATTCAATACAGCATCAAAAGACTTAGTTTTAGGTGCATCAAAAGAAAAATCTTCTAAAACAACTAATTTACCTTCTTGAGCTTTAGCACTCAATACAGCTTTACGAGCAAGACTCTTAACTTTCTTATTCAGCTTGATATTATAGTTTCTTGGACGAGGTCCAAAAGCGCGTCCACCACCTCTAAACAAAGGACTCTTTACACTACCCGCACGAGCAGTACCTGTTCCTTTCTGACGCTTAATTTTGCGAGTAGATCCCTTAATCTCAGCACGCTCTTTAGATTTGTGTGTGCCTTGACGTTGGTGAGCATTGTACTGTTTTACAGCTAGGTACACAACATGCTCTAATTTGTCGTTTAACTCTAGTCCAAAGATACCTTCAGAAAGCTCAACTTCTCTACCAGCGTTATTACCTTCAATATTATATACTTCTAGTTTCATAACCTTTATTTCTTCACAATTACAAAAGAACCTTTATGACCTGGAATGGCTCCTTTTATGAGCAATAGATTTTTTTCAGGAAATGCTTTTACAATTTCCAAGTTTTTAGTAGTAATGCGCTTACCACCCATGCGGCCTCCCATTTTCATACCTTTCACAACTTTCGCTGGGTATGAACAAGCACCAATTGCACCAGGAGCACGTTGACGGTTATGTTGACCGTGAGTTGCTTGACCAACACCACCAAAACCATGACGTTTTACTACCCCTTGGAAACCTTTTCCTTTTGAAGTCCCTACTACATCTACAACATCACCTTCTGCAAAAACATCCTCAATAGTTAAAATTTCACCCAATGCTTTCTCTAAGTAGCAATCTCTAAACTCTACTACTTTTGATGGGTAAAACTTCACTTTTTGGCCTCTTTTGTTTGTCTTTTCAGTAGTTGCATTAGCTGCTCCTTCCTGATGACCTTTTTGATTGCCAAAGTGACCTCTCAAAGGCTTAGTTACCTTTTTCTCTTTGCGCTCACCGAAACCTACTTGCATCGCATCGTATCCATCGGTATCTTCGGTTTTTATCTGTGTAACTACACAAGGGCCAGTTTCGACCACTGTACAGGCTACATTTATACCAGCTTCATTATAGACGCTAGTCATTCCTATTTTTTTTCCAATTAAACCTTCCACGTTTCTTTACTTTTTCTACGAATGAACGAATTACATTAATTTCACTTGAATATCAACACCACTAGGAAGCTCTAACTTCTCTAATGCACTTACAGTTTTTGCTGTAGAACTGTAAATTTCGATCAAGCGTTTGTGGGTACGCAGTTGGAATTGCTCACGAGAGGTTTTATTAACGTGTGGAGAACGTAATACTGTAAAAACCTTTTTCTCAGTGGGCAGCGGAATCGGTCCTGTTACGACTGCTCCGGTATTGCGTACTGTCTTTACAATCTTTGCTGTAGATTTGTCTACAAGGTTGTGATCATAAGAGCGCAATTTGATTCTAATTTTCTGATTCATGCCTCTAACTAACTTTTTATTTAAAATAATATATAAAAGTACATCCCGCCCGAAAGCGGGATGATCTTATTTCAATTGATTATGCTTCTGCACCTTTAGCTTTCTCAATTACTGCTTCTGCTATATTGTTAGGAGCAGGAGAGTAGTGAGAGAATTCCATAGTAGAAGATGCACGACCTGAAGTGATTGTACGTAAATCTGTAATGTATCCAAACATTTCTGATAATGGAACTTTAGCTTTGATTACGATACCTGTACCTTTAGGTTCTTGTCCCTCCAATAAACCACGACGACGGTTCAAGTCACCAATTACATTACCCATGTAATCTTCTGGAGTAATTACTTCCAATTTCATAATTGGCTCAAGGATTACTGGCTTACATTTTTTAGCAGCAGCTTTGAAACCTTCTTTTGCACAAAGCTCAAAAGCGATAGGCTTAGAATCCACTGCGTGCATAGATCCATCATACACACGTACTTTCATGCTATCGATGTTATAACCAGCTAAAATACCGTTATCCATCATAGAATCAAATCCTTTAGTAATAGGATTCACGTATGCTTTATCGATAGAACCACCAGTGATTTTCCACTCAAACTGTAGTCTTTTCTTACCCAATTTGAAGTCATCACTTTCTAAGAACTCCTCATCAGCAGGTCCTAGCTCAAACTCCATATCAGCAAATAAACCAGATCCACCAGATTGCTTTTTCAAACGCTCACGGTGCTCAACAGATTTAGTTAAAGCCTCTTTATAGTTTACTTGAGGAGCACCTTGGTTTACCTCTACTTTAAACTCACGCTTCAAACGATCTACAATGATCTCTAGGTGTAACTCACCCATACCACTGATAATAGTTTGTCCAGTATCTTCGTCATATTTTGCTTGGAAAGTTGGATCTTCCTCAGACAATTTAGCCAAAGCCATACCTAAACGCTCAACATCTTTTTGAGTTTTAGGCTCAATTGCCAAACCAATAACTGGTGCAGGGAAAGTCATACTTTCTAAAACGATTGGATTATCCAAATCACAAAGAGTATCACCTGTTTTGATATTCTTGAAACCTACTGCTGCCGCAATATCACCAGCTCTTACACTGTCTAATGGATTTTGCTTATTAGAGTGCATTTGGTAGATACGAGAGATACGCTCTTTCTTACCAGAACGAGTGTTTAATACGTAAGAACCAGCATCTAATGTACCAGAGTAAGCACGGAAGAATGCTAAACGCCCTACATAAGGATCTGTAGCAATTTTAAATGCTAATGCAGCGAATGGTGCATTTACATCAGCAGGACGTGTTTCCTCTTCTTCTGTATCAGGATTAGTACCTTTTACAGCATCTACATCCAATGGAGAAGGTAAGTATTCACATACTGCATCTAATACAGCTTGTACACCTTTATTTTTAAATGCAGAACCACACATTACAGGTATGATAGTTAACTCACATACTGCTTTACGTACTACTGCTCTAATTTCATCTACAGTTATAGAATCAGGATCCTCAAAGAATTTATCCAATAAAGTTTCTGTTTCATCGTGCTCTGCAACTGCTTCTAGCAATTCGCTTCTACGCTCTGCAACTTCATCTACTAAATCTTCAGGAATTGGAATAACTTCATAAGTCATACCCATATCATGCTCATTCCAAACGATTGCCTGATTCGTAATCAAATCAACAACTCCTTTAAAATCATCTTCTGCTCCAATAGGAACTTGAAGAGCTACAGCATTTGCACCTAAAACAGACTTCATTTGACTAATAGTCTCAAAGAAGTTTGCTCCCATACGATCCATTTTGTTAACGAATGCGATACGAGGCACTTTATAACCATCTGCCAAACGCCAGTTAGTTTCAGACTGAGGCTGAACACCACTAGATGCACAGAATAAGAATACCAAACCATCCAATACACGTAATGAACGATTTACTTCTACTGTAAAATCTACGTGACCTGGAGTATCAATGATATTGATATCATAAGTTTGCTCTTTCCAGAACCACTCAGTCTTTGTAGCAGCTGAAGTAATAGTAATTCCACGCTCTTGCTCTTGCTCCATCCAATCCATAGTGGCAGCACCATCATGTACTTCACCAATTTTGTGACTAATACCTGTATAATACAATACACGCTCAGTCGTAGTGGTTTTTCCTGCATCAATATGTGCAGCAATACCAATATTTCTTGTGAATTTTAAATCTCTTTTTGCCATGACTACTAAGAAGTCTTTTAAATTTAGATATTATGATTTAACTATTAATATGATAGGCTTAAACAGCTTATCTATTAAAGTGAGCAAAGGCTCTGTTAGATTCTGCCATTTTGTGGGTATCTTCTTTTCTTTTGACGGCTGAGCCTTCATTTTTTGCTGCTGCTAGTACTTCGGCTGCTAATTTATTAGCGATACCTTTACCACTGCGCTGACGAGCAAAACGGATCATCCATTTCATTCCAACGGATACTTTTCTATCTGGGCGAATTTCGGTAGGAATTTGGAATGTAGCCCCTCCAATACGACGAGATCGTACTTCTATGTTAGGCATTACATTTTCAAGAGCTTTTAGGAAAGTCTTGTGAGCACCCTCTTCTGATTTTTCTTCTACGATATCCATTGCATCATAAAATACTCTAAAAGAGGTACTTTTTTTACCATCCAACATCATCATGTTGACAAATCTGGTAACTACTGGGTCACCAAAACGTGGATCAGGCGCAATTACGCGCACTTTCGGTTTTCTTTTTCTCATCCTTGTATATTCTTTTTGCTGTTGCGTGAGTTAATCTCACTCTTCAATTCTAACTTATTCAGAATTTACTTCAACAAATGTTCTTTAAAATTCAGATTACTAGATCAGGTCAAAAATTATTTCTTAGCAGCTTTCGGACGCTTAGTACCGTAGCGAGAACGTGCTTGTCTACGATCGTTTACTCCCGCAGTATCTAATGCACCACGAACGATTGTATAACGTACACCAGGTAAATCTTTTACACGACCTCCACGTACAAGTACGATAGAGTGTTCTTGTAAGTTATGTCCCTCTCCTGGGATATAAGCGATTACCTCTAGCCCGTTAGTTAAACGTACTTTAGCCACTTTACGAAGTGCTGAGTTAGGCTTCTTTGGAGTAGTAGTGTACACACGTGTACATACTCCGCGTTTTTGTGGACATGAATCCAACGCTCTTGCCTTACTTGTCTTCTTGATAACCTTTCTTCCTTTTCTTACCAGTTGGTTAATCGTTGGCATGAACTAATTAGTTTTATTATTTATAATTTCATTTTCTTCTAAAAACATTCGCTCAGTTTGAGACAGAGTCCTCCGCTAAGCGTTTGCAAAAGTAGGACTTTATTTTCGAATTTCGAAATAGTTTTTATCCTTTTTTGCAAAAAATCATTGTTTTTCTGTTGGTTAGGGAACCTTTCTACTTTTCTCTCATCCATTTTTTCATTTATAAGCGCCTATTCTCTTAGAATTATTAAACAATAAAAAATAAGTAAAACCTCTTACAAAAAAACATTCGCAACGCCTATATACACTACACTTTCAGTACAGCACCTCGCTTATACATCTCATTTTTAACTAATAGCTAATAGGCAGAAAAACACCACATTATATAAAAGTATTATTATTGAGTATGTAATTCTACATACTGTTTTTATTTTTATAGATTTTAGTCTTCTAATCCTTATTTCTAGTTACAAATTCCCTTCTTGCTCTACTCAACTGTGTAGGAGTCACCCCTAAATACTGTGCAATATAATAATGAGGAATCCTATTGATTAAGTTTGGGTATTCATCCAAGAAAAGGGCATATTTCTTTACAGAACTTAGATTGAGGAGGGCAACTAACCTTGATTGTAGTTGGTTATTCAGTTTTTGGAATTCACGAGTGATTATTTCTGTGATCTTCATATTTACATTGACCAAGGACATAATCTCAGAATAATTAGCAATAGAAATGGTACATTCCTCTATAGCTTCAATAGTCATAGTTAGATTTACATTAGGAATATACGTCCCAATAATCATATCCCCTTCTTGATAAAAATGAGTGGTTACTTCATTCCCTTCTGTATCATATACAAAACCTCGCATAACACCTTTTTGGAGCATGCCTATTTTTGTGCAAGGTTTTCCATACTTAAGAAATACATCACCTTTCTTAAGATGTTCTAGTCTATGCAAAGATTCAACAAGCGAAGTATTATTCTTCATTTTTCATTTTTTCGACTTTCCTAAAAAGCTACATCGGGCTCAATATATTCTTTTTTTGCCACTACAGAGTTGAATATATCTTTGCTGTAATGTTTTTCTACCAGACTCTTAAAATCTAGATTTAGCACAGGAAACTCTGATATAAATCCTTTAAAACTATCTGACTTAGAGCTTTCCATAAAATGATTAACAATCCTAACTGCTGCAACAGTAAGAGTAACATGGTATTTGTCTTCAGCACCTAGATACCTAACAAATTTTATGATCTGATTACAAACATTATTGATTGCCTCTTCTACCCCATTTGCTTGTATTTGTAGCCAAGCTAACCGTAGATGAGCTTCATGACTAAACAAAGATGAAGATAATGAGCAGTCTTTGAATGCTGATTCAAATTCCTTGTCTGAGAGCTGATAGTGATTGTCCATAATTCATATGTTTTGACCTCTATTCTTAAATAACTTCATTTATTTAAAGCAAAGAACAAAAAAAGTTATATCAATTTCATTTACATTTGTTGATAAATCAATTGCTCAATTTAATCAATCATTATGACTAAGATTATAGACCTTTCTAAAACCATTGAATACAAGAAAGAAGACCCTTGGTTTATGCGCATCAAAATAAAACATGCTTCGCATGCCAAGAGCCTTAAACTTATTCGATTTGCCCTAAAACTCCCCAAGAAGCTAATTCCTAAAAACTTCAAAGGCTGGGCAGACGATAAAATTAAAAATATGGGAGTTCATTCTACCACACATATTGATGCACCTTGGCATTATGGGCCTACAGTAGCTGGCAAACGAGCCAAGACGATTGATGAAGTGCCTTTAGAGTGGCTTTATGGGCCTGGTGTAGTCATAGATATGTCGCACAAAGCCGATTTCGAAGCCATCACAGTTGAAGATATACAACAAGACCTCCAAAAATCGGGAGCTACGTTACAAGAAGGCACTATTGTACTCATTCGAACAGATAGAGATAAGCTAAAAGGTGAAGATTTTTTTGAGCGAGGAACAGGTATGAGCAAGGAAGCTACAGAATGGCTAATCCAGCAAGGTATTAAAGTAATGGGCATAGACCAATGGGGCTTTGACTTACCTCTAAAGTACTTAGTCCAAAAAGCAAAGGAGTCTAACAATCCAGAACTCTTTTGGGAAGCTCATTTAGTTGGATTAGAACATGAATACTTACACATGGAACAACTCACCAACTTAGCAGCACTCCCTTCTTCTGGATTCAAAGTAGCTGTATTCCCGCTCAAAATTAAAGGTGGTTCTGCTGCGCCAGCAAGGGTTGTAGCTATTTTTGACAATGAGTAACAATTAAACAACTCTCAGATTTATTGCAATGAAAACACTTTTATGTTCATTTGGATTGGTTCTTATTCCATTTACACTATTGTTTGCTCAAAAACATGATTGGGAAAATCCTAAGATAGTAGCCATCAATAAGGAAAAACCACATGTTGATTTCTTTTCTTTTGAGAATACTAATTTAGCTGTTACTAATGATAAAACAGCTTCTCAATTCTATCAAAGTTTAGATGGCCTTTGGCAATTCAAATGGATAAAAGGTGAAAAGAATCGCCCACTAGATTTCTACCAAGAAAATTTTGATGCACAAGGATGGGACAAAATTCCCGTTCCAGCCAACTGGGAAATGGAAGGTTTTGGTATTCCTATCTATGTCAACACCTCCTATGCTTTCAAGAGCAAGAATCCACCACACATTCCCAACAACAAAAACGAAATAGGTTCCTATCGACGTTATTTTGAGTTAGATCCCTCTTGGACTGGTAAAGATGTTATCATTCATTTTGGAGCAGTCAACTCTGCATTCTATCTATGGGTAAATGGTCAAAAAGTGGGCTACTCTCAAGGTAGCAAAATACCTGCTGAATTTGATATTACGAAGTATCTCAAAAAAGGTAAAAACTTAATTGCTATAGAAGTTTACCGTTGGTCAGATGGCTCTTATATACAATGTCAAGATTTTTGGAGACTGAGTGGTTTAGAACGTTCCGTTTATCTATATGCCAAACCCAAAAATCGCATTGATGACTTTTGGGCAAATGCAGGCTTAACCAATGATTATAACAATGGTACCTTTGATTTGAATATTGAACTATCAGGAAACAAGACTATACAAGTTCAGACAGAAATAATAGACCATAAAACAGCTATATACAACGACGCCAAATCTATAAATCTTCAAACTGATTCTACTGTCAATTTTTCGACTATAATCGAATCTCCTAAAAAATGGTCTGCCGAAACCCCTAATCTATACAAAGTGCTAATTACCCTAAAAGATCAAGAAGGACAGCATATTCAAACAGTCAGTTGTAAGGTAGGTTTTAGAAGTTCTGAGATCAAGAACGGTAAACTACACATCAACGGTAAACCTATTTATCTCAAAGGAGTCAACCTCCACGAACACCACGACAGCACAGGACATGTCATCAACGAAGCACTGATGCTCAAAGACCTCCAAACCATGAAGGCTTTTAATGTTAATGCCATTCGAACCTGTCATTACCCACAACCTGAGCGCTTTTATGAGCTTTGTGATGAGCTTGGTTTTTATGTAGTAGATGAAGCCAATATTGAATCGCATGGAATAGGTTATGGCCCTGCATCTTTGGCCAAACGCCCAAAATGGAAACACGCACATTGGGAACGTCTTTGGCGTATGGTAGAACGAGATAAAAATCACGCTTCTATCATCATTTGGTCGCTAGGAAATGAAGCAGGTAATGGTGTCAATTTCTTGCATTGCTACGACTGGCTCAAAGAACGTGACACCACTCGCCCTATACAGTATGAACAAGCACACCTCAAATGGCGCAATTCGGATATCTATGCACCAATGTATCCCAATATTAAAAAGGTCGAAAAATACGCTAAATCTAATCCTGACAAACCACTAATCATGTGTGAATATGCACATGCTATGGGCAACAGTACAGGTGCTTTCAGCGATTGGTGGAAACTGATAGAAAAATACGATGCTTTGCAAGGTGGTTTTATATGGGATTGGGCAGATCAAGGATTGATCAAACACAGTGCTGAAGGTGAAAAATATTGGGCTTATGGTGGTGACTTTGGCCCTAAAAAGGTGCCTAGCTTGGGTAACTTTTGCCTGAATGGTGTTGTGTTCCCTGATCGGAGTCCACATCCTGGCTTATACGAAGTCAAAAAAGCTTATCAATATGCCGATTTTAAGGCAGTAGATATAAACAGAGGCACAGTACAACTAATCAATAAATTTGCCTTTGTTGATCTTTCTGATTTTGACTTGTTTTGGCAACTAAAAGCAAATGGGCAAACTATAAAAAGTGAGGTAACAAAAGGACTAT
>JAAEPD010000340.1 GCA_024222455.1 Aureispira sp. | reverse complement strand
TATTTTATAAAGTGAAAGAATTGAAAAATGAAGTTAGCAGAAGTTATGAGTGGCTAAAAAAACAACCTGATTTAGTCTATAATTTCTTCTTTCACAAAGATGCTGGATTTTATCTAACCTAATCCACCTTGGCTATAAGACTTTTTTAGGTGCTTTTGCAGGAAATAGGAATACTACTGCAGATGAAAATACTTTTGTAGGTAGAAGTGCTGGAGATCTAACTACAACAGGAGGATTTAATGTTTTCATGGGTTCTTCTGCAGGGCAGAACAATACTACAGGTCAAGGCAATGTCTATATTGGTCGTCAAGCAGGCTTGAATAGTTCTTCTGCTCTACGCAATGTATTTATAGGTATGCAAACAGGTAGTCAAAACACAACTGGAAACTTTAATACTTTTGTGGGAGGTGATGCTGGTTATGGAAATACGACTGGACAAGATAATGTCTTTTTAGGGCAAAGTGCCGGTGGTAATAATGGTGCAGGCAATTACAATATAGCTATTGGTCGAGAAGCAGGAAGTACAATGAATGGAGCTAGTGAACTAACTTTTATAGGCTATCGTGCAGGTAGAGCTAATACAACTGGCACAGGTAACACATTTCTAGGATTTCAAACAGGTGCAGTCAATACCACAGGTAGTTCCAATACCTTTTTGGGACATAACACAGGCATTCAGAATACAATAGGAAGTGGTAATACATTTATAGGACAAGGTGCAGGAACAACTAACACGACAGGAACAACCAATACCTTTTTAGGAAATGGTACAGGTTTTTCCAACTCAACAGGTGCAAGAAATACCTTCTTAGGTCAAGCAGCAGGATTTAGAAATACAACTGGTATTAATAGTACATTTCTAGGATGGGAAGCTGGTCGCAACAATACGACAGGTCAAGTCAATGTATTTTTAGGTGCCCAAGCTGGCTATAATAACACGACAGGTAATGGAAACTTGTTTATAGGTACAACTGCTGGCTATAATGAAACAGGCAGTAACAAGCTCTACATCGACAACAGTAGTACAGCTACTCCAATTATTTGGGGAGAGTTGCAAAAAGACAGTTTAGTATTTAATGCTGATGTAAACATAGGTGGCAACTATGTATTGCCTATTGCTGATGGTACTAATGGTCAGGTAATGACAACTGATGGCGCAGGCACTGTGACTTGGGCCTCGGCAAGCAGCGGTATGTTTGAACGAGATGCTACAAATGGTGATATTCAACCAAGTGCTGCTGTTACTATAGCTACAGATGATTTTGTTTTTGGTTCTACACAACTCAACAATGCAGGAGGAACAGATGACGATAAACGCTTCTTTTTTGATAAATCTAAAGCAGCTTTTAGAACTGGTGAAGTAACAGGTACAGAATGGGATGCAGGTGCCGTGGGCGATCATACTTTTGCAGCAGGTTTAGACCTAAGAGTACAAGGTAGAGAGTCTGGAGCATTTGGGAAAGGAAATATTATCCCAAGCAATACTATCAATGCGTTCTCTTATGGTTTGAACAACACATTGCAAAATGCTAACTTTTCTATGGTAGGTGGCAATAGCAATAGTACAAATGCCTATAACACAGTTATTACTGGTGGTACTCGTAACCATATAGCAGCTCAAGCACAAGGTTCTGGTATATTAAGTGGTCAAAATGATTCTATCAATAAGCCTTTAAATCAAGGCGCTGGTATTTTCTGTTCTAGTATTGCAGGTGGTTACGAAAATGAAATTCGTGCAGCACGTTCCTTTATTGGAGGAGGTTCTGATAATCTAATTCAGTTTTCTACCAATCCTAACTATGGTTATTCTTCTATTTTAGGTGGTTCTAACAATGATATACAAGGTGCTAGTTGGGCTACAGTAGCAGGTGGCGCCAATAATCGTATAGGGACTAATGCTGACTACACCGTTATTGGGGCAGGGCAAAATAACCAAGCGAATGGAACACATAGTGTACTGGGAGGTGGTTCAGGCAATATTATCAATGGTGCTGCTGCCTTTTTAGGTGCTGGTTCTGCTAATTATAATAATGGCAGTTCTTCTTTCTTAGGGGCTGGATTTTCTTGTGGAATTTCGGGTAATACAGCTGTTATTTGTGGAGGTTCTAACAACTTAGCTAGTGCCGACCAAACTTTTGTAGGAGGTGGAATTAGTAATGTAGCCAATGGCACTCGTTCTGTCAACTTAGGTTCTTATACAAATAACAATTCGAATGGTGGTTGCTTCATATTTGGAGATAATTCTACTGCTATTCCTACTCAAAACACAGCTGCCAATCAATTTATGGTGCGTGCTGCTGGAGGTACTATTTTTTATAGTAATGCTGCACTTACTAGTGGTGTACAATTGGCTGCAGGTGGTGGTGCTTGGGCTGCTGTTTCGGACGTCAATAAGAAAGAAAACTTCCAAAAAGTAGATGGAGAAGAGGTTTTGGCTAAGATTGCGAATATGGATATCCAAGAGTGGAACTACATCACACAAGAAGATGCTATTCGCCACATGGGGCCTACTGCTCAAGATTTCCACACTGCCTTTGGTTTGGGAGAAAGTGATACAACTATTACTACTGTAGATATTGATGGCGTTAATCTACTAGCTGTACAAACTTTAGAAAAACGTACACAAGAGTTAAAAAATCAAAACACTAATTTGCAAACTCAACTGAGCAGTCAAGCTAATGAAATAGCTGAGCTAAAAGCTTTGTTGACTCAACAAACTGCTGAACTAGAAGAAAAGGATACTAAAATCAATAATTTGGCAAGTCTAGAAGCTCGTTTAGCTGCTATTGAAATGACATTAAAGTCTGAAGCTAAAAAATAGGTATAGAGCATCTCTTAAAATTTAAAAACTAAACTCCAAGACATAAGGGTAGTTGGCTAATAGGCTTACTGCCCTTTCTTTTCACTAGAAACTACCAACCCATTTTACTATTAATGATTGCAGCTATCTCTTCTGCTCTATCCATTACCATATTGTGGGTACCTCCTTCTATCGTGAAATCAGGCTTCACCTTTTTGTGTTTGAATATGTGGTCTTTTGTCCCATGTATATGGACATAATCAGTAGGCCATTCTTCATTATTCCAACGTACCGCTGCTCCCCTAGCCCAACGCAAATGAGTTGCAGTTCTATCCTTAAGCATAGCATGATATCGCAAACTATCTTCCCGATTAGAAACACCCATAGTCCGAGCCAAACGAGGTACCATTTGCCGAGTGAACCAACTTGGCACCAACTTATAGATAGGCACGACTCGCAATGGCTTGAAAAACCAAGGTGCTTCGCTGTTATGCTTCATGGTAGAAATCAAGATCAACTGTTGGCAATTGACAAGTCGAGATAACTCTACCGAAATCATTCCACCCAAAGACAAGCCTATTATCATACAAGGTTCTTCTGGACTAGGCAAGCTCTCTTTTAGACGTTGAGCATATTCAGGGATACGCTCATTGCTATGAATAGGTTCTATAAACTCTAAGTGTTGAACATCCAGGTTTGGATGATTCAAAAGTGGTTCTAAATCTTCAAATATACGTCGATCGCAGCCTAAGCCTGGT
The DNA here is from genome assembly GCA_024222455.1 of Aureispira sp. Classification (GTDB taxonomy): domain Bacteria; phylum Bacteroidota; class Bacteroidia; order Chitinophagales; family Saprospiraceae; genus JAAEPD01. Next base: position 3,106 of record JAAEPD010000340.1, on the reverse strand, counting down.
ACAAAAAAAAGGGATTTTATAGATTTCATGCTTTTATGATGCTCTTAACAAGGAACTTCTATGACAAAATGTCAGTTTTATAATAATTTTCACTAAATTTGTGCAACTTTTCTCTCAAAAGAGAATTAGAATAGGACAGAAATTATTTTGTAGGTATAATATACAGCATTTTATGTACAACGACAATCCAACACTAAAGTTTGGTAAAGAAAAAACTATAGAAGAAGACAAGCAAGGAGATGTATTTTTTAAGGAGCAAGTAGCCAATAAAGAAGATAAAGATCTTAAGAAATTTTATATTGAGAGTTATGGCTGTCAAATGAATTTTAGTGATAGCGAAATTGTAGCTTCTATTTTAGCTGAGGCTAATTATGCTTCAACTCGCAATATGGAAGAAGCTGACCTCATATTGATCAACACTTGCTCAATTCGAGAAAAAGCAGAACAGACAGTACGTAAACGTCTACGTATTTTTGATAAACTAAAAAAGAAGCGTCCAGGTACGTTAGTAGGTGTTTTGGGTTGCATGGCAGAACGCTTAAAAGCCAAACTACTAGAACAAGAAAAATTAGTAGATTTAGTATTAGGACCTGATGCCTATAGAGATTTACCAAAATTGATTGCAACTGCTGAAGATGGCACTAAAGGAATCAATGTACACCTATCTAGAGAGGAAACTTATGCAGACATCAACCCTGTCCGATTAGGCAGCAATGGAGTATCTGCTTTTGTAACCATTATGCGTGGTTGCGATAATATGTGTTCATTCTGTGTAGTCCCATTCACTAGAGGTCGTGAGCGTAGTCGTGATACATTTAGTGTGGTTGCAGAGTGTACAGAGCTCTACCAAAGAGGATTCAAAGAGGTTACCCTTTTAGGTCAAAATGTAGATTCTTACAAATGGGAAAACCCAGAGTCTAAAGAAACGGTAGATTTTGCAGACTTATTAGAATTAACTGCTCAAATTGCACCTGATTTGCGTGTGCGTTTCTCAACATCACACCCTAAAGATATTACAGATAAGGTACTTCACAATATGGCCAAATATGAAAATATTTGCAAGTATATCCATTTGCCTGTACAGTCTGGAAACTCAGAGGTGTTGAAGAGAATGAACCGTACTTATGACAGAGAATGGTACATGGATAAGGTGCGTGCTATTCGCCGTATTATTCCTGATTGTGCTATTTCTTCTGATATTATTGCAGGCTTTTGTGGTGAAACAGAAGAACAGCATCAAGAGACCTTGTCTATGATTGAGTTTGCTCAATACAGCATGTCTTATATGTTCTTTTACTCTGAGCGTCCAGGGACTTTAGCTGCTCGCAAGTATGAGGATGATATTCCTCTTGAAATAAAAAAACGCAGACTACAAGAGGTGATTCGCCTACAAAATCAAATTTCATTTGAGATCAACCGAAAAGATCAAGGGCGGATATTTAAAGTTTTGGTGGAAAAGGAATCTAAGAAAAGTGCGGATGATCTTTGTGGTCGCAACTCTCAAAACAAGATGATCATATTCCCTAGAGAAGATGTTCAAGTAGGAACTTACGTCTACGTGAAAGTTCAAGAATTCACGCAAGCTACACTTAAAGGAGTATTGGTGAGTGAAGAAGAATATAAAAATAGCTTGTAGATGGGAGCATCCAAAAAATTACGTCTAAGTAAAGTTACCTTAGAAAATTTTCGAATTTTTGAGCATGAAGAGTCTTTCGATTTAGCTCCTATTACTTTGTTGATAGGGCCTAACAATTCGGGAAAATCTAGTGTACTAAAAGCCATACGCTTATTTAAACAAGCTGCTGCTAATAATAGCTTGTATGGTATTTCAAATTTTAATAAGATTGGCTTAGGAAGTAATTTTGAAGATGTACAAAATGAATATTCTAATAATAAATTTATAAACCTAAGCTTTTCATTTGCTAATTACAGCTTTGATTTTCGTGAGATTAGCCCAATGGGGGCTCGTCAAACAATAAAAGAAGGAGAAGAACTTATTATAGCTAGGTCTGTAATAACAAAAAAAGAAAGCATACAAATAGTTGATTTAGAAGATAAGGAAATAATATTTGACTTAGGAGTACACTACTTAGCACCTGTAAGAGGAAATGTAGCTAGAGAGTTGCACACATTTGAGATACAAGACCCTTTTACTAGGATATTAGAAACGTTTACAAAAGCGCATCTCTCTCCAGAAAATATTGATTATCTAAAAAAATGGTTTTTAGATTTTGGGATTGCAGATTCGATTGATATTCATGCGGTAGGAAAATACGCTAGTGCAATAGAGCTAACCAAACATGGTAAAACCTTTAATTTGGCTCAAATGGGATCGGGAACAGCTCAACTGCTGCCAATGCTAATGCAAACTGCTATTGGGAAAGGAGATTTGATCTTGCTAGAGGAACCTGATAATAATTTGCACCCTAATTATCAAGCATTATTGGCTGATGTATTTGCAGATGCTTATCATCAATTTAACACTCATTTTATTGTAGAAACACATAGTGAATATTTATTAAGAAAATTACAAGTCCTTGTAAAAAGAGGTACCTTAAATCCTTCAGATGTTGCTATTTATTACTTTAAAGATGGTAATAATATTGATGCAGCCCAACGAGCAACCAAATTGACTATTGATGAGAATGGAGAACTCAATGGAAAAATGAACAAAGGGTTTATGGATGAAGCGGATAGTTTAACCTGGGAGTTATTAAGAACTAATAAACCTTCAAAACACTAATGGCTGCTCGAAAACTACAAGTGTATTTTGACAAAGAATGCTTGATTAAAATACTTTCGGAGTATAGTGAGGTTTGGAATCTTTTGGAACGAGACATTGACCTTTGGTTAGGTTTTCCAGAGGAGGAGTTAAGTGAAATACATTCAGTAACTACAAACATATTAGGTAAAAAAGTATTAACTGGATTAATCAAAGATAATAGGCAGCGAGATATTTATAGAGAACATGAACCTTTACATATATCAGACTTAGATATTGATACACACAATCCTCATTTACTCTTTTTTGTAGATAAAACAAATGAGGCATGTAAAGAGTTAGAGCAACAATATGGATGGAAATTTCTAAACTATGAACGCTATC
>JAAEPD010000339.1 GCA_024222455.1 Aureispira sp. | reverse complement strand
CTTATTGTTTTTATCTAGGATATAAAGTTGCGTGTTGTTTATTGGTTTTCCTATAGGTATAGAAAATCCATTAGATATATTTTGTTGACAAGCATAACTAGTCACATCAATGGATGCTTCTGTTGGTCCATATAAGTTGTGTAAAGCAATGTTATGAATACTTTTATAATACGAGTTCACTGTCTCTAAAGATAAAGCTTCTCCACTACATATAACATCTCTTAATGTTGAACATTCCAAAAACTCTTTACTTTGAAGCATTACATTTAACATTGAAGGAACAAAGTGCATAATAGTAATACCATATTTTTTAATAATCCAAATAAGATAGTCATTGTTTTTATGTCCATCTGGTTTAATAATCACTTGAACACTTCCACTTAGCAGTGGTAAAAATAGCTCCCAAACTGAAACATCAAAGCTAAATGGTGTTTTTTGCATTATAGTATCTGTTGAATCTATATTATACTTTTTTTGCATCCAATCCAATCTATTGACAATCCCATTATGCTCAACCATCACCCCTTTAGGATTACCTGTAGTTCCTGAGGTATATATCACATATGCTAAATTATTAGATAAAACTTTTGTTTGAGGGTTGTTATTTATCTCATTAGTTAGATCTAAAGTATCTAGTGTAATAACTTGACTATTGGTATTGCTTAATAGATTAGTTAAATTTGTTGTAGTTAATACTAATGATGCTTGAGAATCTTTAATCATATAGTTTATTCTATTTTCTGGATAGGTTGGATCAATAGGTACATATGCTCCACCGGCTTTTAAAATAGCCAATAAACCAATCATCATCTCTAATGAACGATCTATACAAATAGCAACTAAACTATCAGGTTTAATCCCTTTTTCAATAAGATAATGAGCTAATTGGTTTGACTTCTCATTAAGCTGTTGATAACTAAGTGTTTCATCTTCATATACTACTGCAGTGTTAT
>JAAEPD010000338.1 GCA_024222455.1 Aureispira sp. | reverse complement strand
CTCATCATTTAGGGGCATACAAATCTTTCTATCACCATACCATTATCATCAATTAATAAAGCAGCTCCGTTTGCTCCTATACCTGGACACAGCCAATATGCGTAACCTCCGTTAAATGGCCCAAGCCCCTTGTAAGGCCCAGTCGTTTCTGGTGTGCTAGCATACTTAAACACTCTGTCTCCAACTACCGGGAAGTTCCCTGCTCCATTAAAGTAAACATTAGAAACGTTAGAAGTAAATGCACACGCATCTGCACCTACATTTGCCGCTTGACTAATATCTAATTCTACTGTTTTATACTGTCTATTTAATGGATCAAAACTTACGTTAAATAAAGTAGCCCCAAAACAATTAGTGGCTCTAAATGCTACATTTTGCGAAACGCCTTGGTAGCTATCAACCTTACCTTGTATAAGCCCTTTTTGCGTGTCAAGGATTAATCCAGGAGGTAATAAATTAGGAGCCTGTGGTGTTACTGTAGATAGGGCAGAAGTTACAGTTCCTGTAGCCCCAAACAACGGTAAAGCACTTATTATCTCTACAGTTTCTAAAATGTTGACGTTCCTAGTAAATAAAAGAGTTGTGTTAGGGTCTTGACCTTGAATAGTACCACCTTTTTCACCACCGCTAGCTACATAAACAGCAACTGTTGAAGCTGTTTCTACTTGAAATGCATTTCCACTTATATCTAGCTGTATATTGACAGCTTCACCATACTGGTATCCTATGTTTGCAGGACCATTATAAACAGGGCCAGCTACCTCGGCACAAGGTGCACATGGTCCAACGTCTAAAACAACTCCATCGTTTCCACCAAAAATCCAATTCATATTAGGAGGCAAGGAAGTTCCCATTCTGTGAGGCGCATTATTTATTGGGTTTAAAACTAAACCATTTGGATCTTCGTAAGTAGTGTCTCCTACGTCTGGAAGAAGTGCAGCTCCATCATGGTATCGAGTGTCAGTAGGAAGAGGCGCAAGAGCTCTACATACGTAATCCGCTGCCGTTGGGTCTAGTGACTCTGCTGTAGTTTCATAAGCAAAAGCAGTAAGAGTAGGAGCGTTATAAATCATGTCGAAAACTTTATTGTCTCCAAAATAATCTATTTCTATTCTATACTCTCCGTCTGTTTGTTTTTTTATAAAATTCAAGCTTCCTGCCCCTATAACAGGAGTAGCTCCACTTTCTACAATCAAATCATCTCCTTTATATACTCTAAATCTATTTCCTACCGCTCCACCACCAGATGTAGCTGTGTAATCAAATCTTACTCTACCTTTGTTTGCGCCAAGGTTTACATCTGCATTTAAGGTTCCTGAGTGATTATTTACAGTTGCAGGGCAAGTTAAAGTGTCTCCAGAAACAAACTTACTTCTAAAATCATATACTAAGTAGAAATACTCATTATTAGCTGCGTTATTAAACAAAAATGTGTCACTATATACGCCAGCTGCTAATGTGGGAGCTAAGGTTACAGTACCTGGATCAGCTATAATTTGGTCTAGTTGAGTTTGATTATACTGATTATTGGTTAAACAGTAATACATCTTATTACCTAAAGTGAGCTCAAAAGACTTTCTACCTAGGGCTCCTGTTTGAGTAGCTCTCATGGTTAAATTAGCTCCTGTT
>JAAEPD010000337.1 GCA_024222455.1 Aureispira sp. | reverse complement strand
TGCTATTGCTCGTTTGCGCAATACATAGATACTCTTCTATTTTACTCCCTTTTTTCATAACACTAAGATAACTTTTTATTATCTTATATCAAACGCCTTGGCTATAATGTATTTCCATTAGAAAGGCGGTGAGCATTTCCTGCAAATTTACTGCTAACCCCATTAGGCTCTTTAAATTGCCAAACTGCAGTAGCAGTCATATTGGTCTCATCTAATTGGTATTCTATAGCTCGAGCTTGAGGAGTACTGTTGTATGCTCCGTTATCAAATAAAAGCAGGTTGCCATTTGCTAATCTTTTAGCATAATGTTGCCCAGAAAAAGGCATGTTGTCACCAACAAAAGTAAATTGGTTTTGTTTACCCCAAAAACGCCAAATAATCTGTCCTGTAGATGAATCTACTTTTGTTATTTCATGTAGATGACGGAAGGATAAAAGGTAGTTGCCATCAGTATCTATATCTATAGAATTATAATGAGAATGATCTAGTCTTGCAGAGTCTTTAAAAAAGTGGCTATAAGTATCACCGAGAGGTATATGGTTTAAGACTTCCCATTCAAATAATAGATTTTTTTGAGCGTCAAATCGTTGAATTACTTGGTCAATAACTATTCCATTTACGACTCCAGTACCACCTGTTTTAGTTGTTAAACTACTAAGATCCATGGGCTTTTCTTTTAGTCCAACAAGATGGAATGAACCATTAGGTAGATGGATTAAGTCATGACCATCAGTACTAGCCCCATTTATGCATTCTATAGAATCTACAATTACAAAATTACTATCTAATAAATACATAGCTCTGTTTCCGTTGTGCAATTTGTAGGTATAGGACATTAACCCTGATGGCTGAAGTTTGAAGTCACTTACGGCAACAGAGGAGTAGGGAGCTGAAGTTTTATCTGTGAAGGGCTTGAAGAAAATAGGATTTCCTACAGAATCAAGTATCTCAAGAGTAGTTGGGTGAGAACTATTATTGTTTAGGCTACTTGGGGTTATAAATATATAATCTTGGGCTACTTGGCCTGATACCGATTTACTTATTGGGATAATTTGATCGCTTAATTGGGCTTGACAGTTATTGCAAAATAGGGGTAAAAAGAAACAGGTTAAAATAGAATGAACGGCACTGCTCCTAAGAAGATAAATACATATTCTTGTCATAAATTATGAGGTGTTTGTGATGTAGATTAGCATATATTTATTTTGATAAAAATAGAGTTTAATATCCTTTATTTAGAAGTGATTTAAAAACTAAAAGTTAATGTGAGATATTTTTTAAGAAAAATCATAGCAAAAACTAAGTAGTGGGCT
>JAAEPD010000336.1 GCA_024222455.1 Aureispira sp. | reverse complement strand
TAGGTATGGTTGGTTTAGTATTATCAACCTCTAAGCAAGTCATTGCAAACACTGCAATCATCACCAATACAATAACTATATACTTCTTCATATTTATAAACTTGTGGTAGCTGTGAATTTCAAAGGTAGCAATCTAATTCTTTATAAATACAAGACTATTCTTATTTTAATGCATCTACTTCTGTATTTCGAGCAAATTTCTTGAAATAATTTTAAGTTTCAGAAAAATCACGCATAACAACTTAACTTATTTATGTCCCAATTATTAAACACAAAAACTAAGACTAGAGATATAATTCTTTTTAAAAAATAGACTTGACCTTCAGTACACAATCCTATATCTTTGTGGCCTATTCATCATTTTTGTAAAAATGCTACTCAAACTCTAAATAATGGGACTCAAAAAACGTGTTTTCAAGGCTTTCTTCTGGTTAGTATTACTATTTGCTGTTATGCTCATTTTTCGTTTAATTTATGGTTACTATGCCTATCCTGAAGGACAAGAGCAGGTACAGTATCACAACAATATGCAAGATTTTAGTCCTACATCTAGTGGCCATAGAAATATAGCTTCGGCCAAATATGAGTTCAAGAAAGGAGCTAGCGCTGGCCCTCAGGTAGTTAGTGTTGATCAGAAATATGAAAAGACTGCTAACTTACAATGCAAAACAAGCAGTTTTGAGGAAGATGAAAAAAAGGTGCGAACAACCATAAAAGAACACAATGCAATCATCCAATTTCAGCAAGAATCTGGCAGTGATCACAATCATAAATTGTACTTACAAATAGGTGTACAGCCTGATCGTTTTGATCAATTCATTACTCAAATCAGAAAAGAACATAATGTAGTAAGTATCAACACTACTAAAAAAGATAAGACCAATGAGTATAGAGAACTCAATGCTAAAATTGCAACACTGCAAACAACTAGGGCATCTTTGGTAGAATTGAAATCGAAAGGTGGACAAATAGAAGAATATATTAACTTAGAAAATAGAATTTTAGATATTGACGAACAGCTCCAAAGTCTAGGTGTACAGATGGGTAATTTTGATAGTGAGAATGAGTTTTGTACTGTCAATATACTCTTGCAAGAACAACAGGTTTTGACTATAGAAATTGGGGTTATGCACCGTCTAAAAGTAGCGATAGAATGGACTATAAAATACTATCTGTTTCTAATGGTTTCTCTTTGTTTTGCTTTGATAGCTGCCTATGTAGGTATCAAAGTAATTAATGAATCTAAAATCCTGTATAAAATAAAGGATAAACTAGAATAAGAAGATTTTGCTCTAGCCACAAATTAATACTATATTATGCAGTCTTTCGAAAGACTGCATTTTTTTGTTTAGGAATCGACCACAGCTATATGTTATCTAGATTATTCAAATACGCCATTTGTGTTTCTGCACTACTGCACTATTCAATTAGTAGCAATGCTCAAAACATCCCTAAAGGACTCTCTTTAGAAGGAAGTTTTCACTTTGGCAAAGCCCTCAAACATAGAGACTATATTACTGTTGATATGTCTAATTATGTTTATGGTGCTGAGTTCAACGCAGAATTTGAAACTTATGGCAAAAAACATTGGCATCAGCGCTGCGGTTATCCAAGATGGGGCATTGCTCTCTCCTATTTACACTATGGCAACAATAAGGAAATTGGACACAATATTGGTATAATGCCTAACATCACAGCTGATTTTTTTCAGAAGGGGAATTGGCGGATATTTGGTCGGTTGGGTGTTGGTCTTTCTATTATAACTAAGCCTTACCATATTATCAATAATCCTCAGAACAATATTATAGGTTCTTATCTCAATAACATCACTGCTTTTCGAGTTGGTTTTGGTTGGCGTGTACACGAAAACATAGAAATACGCCCATCTGCCAGTTTTACACACTCTTCCAATGCAGCTTCCCAGTTTCCGAACTTAGGTATAAATGTTCCATCTTTGCATATTGGTATTTGCTATACCCCCAACCCAATAGAAAAAACTGATATAATTAAAGTGTCTAAAGATAGTTTGCCCAAACATAATTGGAGACCTCAATTCTCTGTAATAGGCACTATAGGCTACCGCGAGCAAGGTACACAAAGAGGGCCTAAATATCCTGTTTATACTTTTATGGCTGATGCTGGCATCTATATCACTCGAAACCAAAAAATAAAAGCTGGTGTTGAGATAGAATATCTACAAAGCACTCATGAGTTTATGCGCCATAATGGTGGTTATGGTGATAACCTATTCCTAAAATCGAGTCTAGTAGCACTCTATGTTACCCACGAATGGATGTTTGGACGATTTAGCATAAATACTCAAGCAGGATTCTATGTAAGCAAAGCTCCTATACTTCCATGGTTCATGTATATTCGTTTTATGGCTCGCTATCATTTTCTTGACCCATTCAAAAGTAAAGTAGCTCCTTTTATTGGAATTTCGATGAAAGCACACAAAGCTGTAGCAAAGTATTATGCATTCAGCTTGGGGGTTAGTTTTTAAGGTTATGTTCTAAACTTGTGAAAGCAACTATGTCCAAATATATTTTTAGACTTTCCCTTTTTTTTCTGAGTTTTGGGATTCATGCTCAAAAAGACTTGCCTATCAGTAAAAATATACTTTATGTTGAAGGCTTGGGAATTGGTGGATTTGGCTCTATAAATTATGAGCGCATTCTCTTTGACATACCTCAACACAAAATTAGTCTTAGTGGTCGTTTGGGAGTTGGAACTTATAATTTTTTGGATTATAATCATCATTTCAACCCTGATTTAATATTCCCGATTGGGATTTATGCTTTTTATGGAAAAACGCATCATGCAGAACTTGGGATTGGATATATCCTATCTACTATTGTCCAAGCATCTCGATCTCTTCAACCTATAAGAAAAGCAAATACTCACTTAAGTTTTTCTATCGGATACAGGTATCAAAAAAACTCTAAAGGCTTATTTATAGGGCTTAGATATTCCCCTATCATAGAGTTCTACAAGCATTTTAAACACTGGGGGGCTGCCTATGTTGGGTATTGTTTTTAGCTTATCTACTTAAGATTTTTCGCGTTCTACAGTCCAAAACAATAAACATGACTTAAGTACAAAATATCTATACTATGAACTACCACTGTACTTTGCTGCTATTGATCCTTTGCCTTTGCTCTTGCAACAAAAAAGACCTTGCTCCCAATAATACTTCTAAAACAATAGGCCATGGAGGAATGGGTTTTTCTCATGCTTTGCCTATTAATTGCTCTGAGGCTATTTCCAAATGTCTAAGTATAGGTGCAGACGGTGTAGAAATAGATATTCAGCTAAGTAAAGATAGTACTTGGGTTGCATTTCATGATATAGATTTAGAGCACTCTACAAACTTAAATGGATTAGTTTCTAAAGAAAACTGGTCTTATATCCAAAATGGATATTACCACAACCCCATTTATGCTAGTTATTCTTTAATTAAAATAGATGATTTACTCAAAAATCTAGAAAACAAAAGGGAACATATCTTAGCTTTTGATTTAAAAAACTTCAACCCTGATTCAGATAATACTTACCTTCAGTTATTAGCTAGAAAATACGTTGAGTTAATCCATGAATATCAAATTGAAGATAATAGCTATTTGGTAGCTAGTACTATAGAACTTCTAGAGCTCATTCATTCTATAGATTCTAACCTTAATTTATTCATTTATAGTGGTGAAAATTTTGATCAATCGCTGCAACAGGCTATAGATAAAGAATTTGATGGAATTGCTATTAACTTAAAATATCTCAGCAAAGACTTGGTTACCAAAGCTCACAGTGTTGGGATAAAAGTAGCAACTTTTGGAATCACTACCCCGAAGCAAAACAAAGTGGCTGTTGATTATAATGTTGATTATATAGAAACGGACCAGGTCTCTCATTTAGTCAATTTATTAGACACCCAATAACTACCATATATCTACAGCATGTAGTTCCTTCGTATACTTATAGTTGTTTCTTGTCACCTGATAACAGAAACGACCATCGATTGTATAATTCCAAACTTTGTATTCTTCATCGTATCGAACGATAGGTTGATAACTATTCCCACTTTCAAAATCATAAACATGTATAATACGATCATGGTTTTCGGGATGCTCTGTTTCGTAGTAGAATTCATGCTCTGACATCCCCCAATTTTTGAGTACCTTTTCTCGTTTAGACAATTTTTCTTCCCATTCAGGGCCATCTATTTGCCATAAATGAATATCATTATAATCTCGTTCTACAATAGCCAAATAATTGCTTTTTTGAAGGACCCTATAATCCTCTCTAAACTGGGTTGCTACACTTTTATTCATTTTTCGTTCACCTGTTTTCCAATCAAAACTTTGTATCCAAATACTAGGTTGTGTCTCTACTATCAATGAACGGATCTCAATAAGCTGATCATTCGTTAACAGTATTTTATCAAAAATCCATTCCTTATCAGAATAACCAAACATCACCATTTTCTTAAAATTATACATATAACGACCTGTTGTCACAAAATCATTAATATCATAATTCTTTAATTCAGCTTTAGTAATTGGAATAAAATTCTTGTGCCAATCTTCCCTACTTCCAGCAGCAGCCACAAACAAACCATCTCTATCATTAAATAAATAATATTGACCTTTTTTTTCGTCTAGCATACACACATACCCTGAAACAACATGAAAGTCAAGATCTTCCATGTCATAATAATATGCTGATGCATTAAGTGGCATCGGATCATTTTTCCAAACAATCTCGCCAGTATATAGATTGATCTTAGTTAATGCAAATTTATCTTCTTTGTAGGGGGCTAACCAATCTCGGAAATACAAGAAAGAATCTCTAGGGTAATATTGCCATTGAAAATGTTCTTTGTTGACAATAAGCTTCTCTTTTATGTTATCTATAGCCCAAACTTCCTTTCCTGTTTTTTTATCCAATACTTTGAAGTAATATTCATGTTTTCGAGGATTCTTGAGATGAACAAATAGCTTATCTTCCCCCACAGGAATCATTCCACTTGCCCTAGTCTCATCGCTAATTGGATAACTCCACGTAGTATTGCTTTTAGTACTGCTAATTTCAACTTGT
>JAAEPD010000335.1 GCA_024222455.1 Aureispira sp. | reverse complement strand
ATAGTCGTACTAATTGTAGTTGTCCCTCGCATTTAATAGATCGCGCTGATTTCATACTGCTTTATTTCATTTATATCGATGATGAAGCCTCCCCTACTTTCAAAACTTATATTAAAAGCTCTAACACAATCTAGACGTGCGATTATTTGCGAGGGACAATTGAATTATGCAGTATAGAAACCCCTTAAGAACTTACCTATGAACATAACCTACTAATTGCGACAGAACCCATAATTCTATACTACATAATTTTTGTAAAGAGATGGGTGTCGTAGGTAATTATTTATATTAAAACATCAATCTATAGGTTAAGTGTTTTAATGATCGGGGAGAATACTTCATAGAAAGCTACTGATTGTTTTTTTAGCCAACCATGTAACTCTTCCCATTGAGTTTGAGCCTTAGAATCACCAGTACGAGATAGCTTTATTCTGCAATCCTGCCCATCAGGTAATTCATGCCATTCCAGTTGTCCAAGTCTAGCTTCTATTTTTTCTTTTTGTTGTTCAAGCTGAGAAAAAGCAGCCTTAGCTTCTTCACCTCGAATATATATCTCACAACCAATTTGCTTAGATTGGGTATTAGTCGTTAAGGATATATTAAACTTAGAGCGTCCCACAGCCAATGTGTACCAGTGCTGCGGTCTTGGTTGACGTAGCTTGAGTGAAGTACCAGATTCTTCCATAAATCCCTTAAACCCATTCCAGAAGTCGAGGTGTGCTTTT
>JAAEPD010000334.1 GCA_024222455.1 Aureispira sp. | reverse complement strand
ATAGAAATTTTTCAGCGCTTTCAGAGCTCTTAATTCAGGCCACTTTTCCTCTGCTATTTTTATGAAATCTTTCTTCTCCATAATTGATTTTTTTCAACAAGTTAGCCTTTCCTTCCGAAACTTTGAAATACACCCCCTCCAAAACTATTTTCTCAGGGAGAGAAAGCAGCTCTTTTTCTAAAATAATTCTTCGATCCTTTGGAGATTGATGCGCCAATGCCCAAACAATTTTCTCAAAAGACTTCTGATAATAGGTTTGGTACTCATAAACCTTATCTCCACTATATTCATTAAGTGTAAATATTGTGTTTAAAGCCTTCATCAGGCTATATCGAAAACTATTGCTATTCCGTTGATCAGGAGAAGGTATAGGGACCTTAGTTAAAAATAAATCTTCTACAGAAAATCCATGCTTTGCTAACAATGGTATAGTTTGTCCTTTTAGTTTCTGATAAAGTTGCTCTTGGCCACTTAGAGTGTTTTCAACATCAGGTTTAACTCCTGAAACTAGATAATCCATCTGCTCTTTAATCAAAGCACTATCATATTGATATTGGCTATTGAGTCTTCTCAATGCATTTTCATCTAGTGTAAGCTCTCCCTTTTCATCCCAAAAGGCTTGATCTCTTAGAATAACTTGAACCCACTCTGCAGAAATATCTAAAGTATTAGCAATAAGCTTAAAAAAAGCAGGGTGAACAACTTCAGGGCAACTAAGATAAGCCCAAGATTGTGGAGCAGCTTTTGTCTGATCCTCCATTCCAAATGGTAAATCATCATAAGCACTTTCAGAGCCTCCTATCTGCCCTTCAAATTTGTATAAAAAAATCCTACTTTTGATCTCACCAAGGCAAACACCTCCATCAACAGCAGTTGTGACCAACAGTTTATGCTGTTTTATAATACTTATCACTTGTTGACTATCTAATGTGTAGAACCCTTTCAGCATAAGCTATGTCATTTTCATGAAATTAGAGCTTCCTCTAGAGATTACCACACCTTTACTATTGACTAAGACACAAGCTACATTGGCAGCACGACGACCAATACGCACCACTTCAGGAATAGCGGTTAAGGTCTCTCCTACACGTACTGCTTTTATAAAATCAACCTGAATATTAATAGCTAAATAAGTAGCACCTTCATCACTCTTTGCAAAAAGTTGCATTCCTAAAATCTCATCAATAATAGCTGCCAATGCACCACCATGCATCGTCCCCATAGGATTTAGCATTTCTTCTCGCACCTCAAAATCTAGCTCTATATTACCTTCATCAGTTACACTCTTTATTCGACCATTGAGCCAAGCTCCAAAACCAGCAACATGTCCTTCTACTGTTTTACCAATATTTTGTTTGAGCAAGTTCACAAATTCAGTTTTCATAGTATAATTATTATATTGTGTTAGGTTAATAACCTAAAGATATTTATTGAATTACAAAATCCACTTATCAACCATGCGTTATTTATCAATTTTAATTGTAGCTATATTTTTCACGGCATGTTCGGAGCCTTCAACCAACAATAATACTAACACTTCTGGACAAGATAGTACGGCTAAAGATTCTATCACCACAGAATCTACAACTGCTCCTGAGTCTGAAACAAAAATTATTCAAGGTGTTTTAATTAGTGGTATGGCTGTAGAAAGCGAATACTATTTCTCTATAGTGGTCAACAATACAGATACTTTACAATTCTATCATTCAGAAGATGAGCATGGTACTATTCCTGTAGGTGCAGGAAAAACATTGAGTTCTCTAATAATAGATGATGGAAATGATTTTGTACTCAATCCAGACTTAAAAGGAAGAGATGTTGAAGTTAGTTTTGAGATAGCCAACAAAGATAGCGCTCGTGCAATGGTTGATCTAGACGAAGTTAGAGTAATAAAAACTATGTTGATTTCTGATGAAGAATAAATTATAGTCTCTCCTTATAGAAAAAGGTTATGTAGAATATGCTCTACATAACCTTTTTTATTGCTTCTGAATAGGATTTCTATTTATCCTAAGCGAGTATTCACAATTTCTAATATTGATGTTTCTAGACTCATTGCTTCCTGAAGCATCTCATCAGCCTTAGCTGCCACAGCCTTTGCATAATCCTTATCCTCCAAATCTACTATATTAATTTTCACATTAAGGCAAGCGCCATAGACAGCAGTTCTAGCACACAAAGTACCCACTGCTCCATCTGTTATGGAAGTAGGGTTACCCAATTCTACCATAGCTTTGAGAGTAGTCATAGAATCTAAAGACAACCGCATAACTTTGAGTGGCACTTCTACTGCGTATTTCGTTGCATCTTGTACTGCTTGTTTGCGAGCAGCTTTTTCAGCATCACTACCTTTGGGCAATCTAAAAGCCTCTAAAATTCTATTAAAAGCATTGGTATCTTCATCTACCATACGTAGTAATTGATCCTTAATAGCTTGACCTTTTGCAGCCCAATCCGAAAACTCTTTCCAACGCTCATCCCAACCACGCTTGTGCGAAGATAAGTTAGCGACCATAGTTCCTAAAGAGATACCCAAAGCACCTACATAGGCAGAGATAGAACCACCTCCAGGCGCTACACTCTCCGATGCTGTTTCGTCAGCAAAGGCAGGCAATGTCATATCCAATAATGGTGTAGCCTCATCTGCAGCTAAAAGATATTCTATGATTTTCTTTTGAGGGTCAAATGGCGTTAACTCATCCAATCCCATTGTCTTCACAGCTATTTTTATAATCTCGCTTTCTGCAATACCTGTAGAGCGTTGTTGTTGCTCCAAAAAGTATTTACCAGCATCCAACATCACTTGCAATGGTACCAATCCTACCAACTCAGAACCTGTTACACGCAATCCACGTCGAGTAGCAGACTTACAACACTCCTCAAAAGCAATATGCAAAGGTGTTATACTTATATTAGTCAAGTTCATAGATACTTGGCAGATTCCATATTCTTCTATATACCAACCAATTCCCTTCACCGCCTTACAAGCACCAGGTGTTTTCACGGCCTTTCCATTCTCATCACGAACAACTTTGCCATTGATCGGATGTCCTTCTCTTTTCACACGACCACCTTCACGCACATCATAAGCCACAGAATTTGCTCTACGTGTAGACGTTGTATTCAAATTCACATTATAAGCCACCAAAAAATCACGAGCGCCAATAGCTGTTACGCCAGCTCCTTCATTCAAGACACTAGGTCCAAAATCTGGATTAAAATTATCCTGTTCTAGCTTAGAAGCCATTTTTTCGTATTCTCCAGCTCTAATATTTGCTAAGTTTTTCCAACGAGGGTCAGTAGCTGAAGACTCATACAAAAATACTGAAATGCCTAGTTCCTCTCCTACTTTTTTGCCTAGTTGTTGAGTATATTTTACAGTTTCTTCCATCGTGATTCCTGCAATAGGAATAAATGGACAAACATCAGTAGCTCCCATACGAGGATGCTCCCCACTATGTTTGCTCATATCTATCAGTTCTGCTGCTTTTTGGATACCTCTAAAAGCGGCCTCTACCACTACATCAGGTTCTCCAACAAAAGTAACTACTGTACGGTTGGTAGCCTTTCCTGGATCTACATCCAATAATTTTGCACCTTCCACACTTTCTATTGCGTCCGTTATTTGCTTGATAATCGTCATATCACGACCTTCACTAAAATTAGGTACACATTCAATTAGCTGTTTCATAGTGTTTTTTTCGTTTTAGAACATGTTTTAAATAAAGAAGATTTTTTAATTCCTCCAAGGACAATCTTTAATAATTTTTTGAGCCTCTATCTGCCCATTTTTTTGCTGCAATTGCAAAAATAATAAGCCACAATCAAAATTAGATAAATCTATTTGATCTGTTGTAGATTCTACTGTAATTTTTCTTATGAATTGACCTAGATTATTATAAATATTTACAACAACTGGATATTCTTTAGCATGAATAAAAATTTGATCTTTGGTAGGATTAGGAAACACAGAAGACCTTGAATTTTCTACTTGTAGATCCTTAACCGATGTTGCCAAGCAATAACTAGTTGACAAATTAGGGAAATAATGAATATCTAAATAGTCCAAAATAACTTCTGCCAAACTATCAGCAAAAGCTTCTCTATTACTAAGGCCAAAGCGCACTCCAGAATTACATTCTATCTGAATACCATCAATGGTTCCTCCCAATTCAGAACCATGTCGATTCGTATTATAACCACCTCCAAAATAGGGCTCTGTACTAAGTGGATAAGGTGTGCTAAAAGAAGGCACACTCAAATACCCCTTTTGCTCACATAAAGTCCCAAAACTATTAGTCCCTCTCAACAACTTACTAAGGCTATAATTATTAGGATTGGCATTAACTAGATTTTCTATACTTGAACCTTCTAAATTTAAAAGACTATCTGTTTGTCGAAGTGTTGTTCCAGATAATACATAGCCTAACTCTAAGCGTTGGATAGTGTGTGCATGGCCATGCATATCCAAGTACAAGCCTTTTGTATAGTTGCTTGCAACCTTATTTTTGGCTGTATCAATAAATTCATGAAAGGCATACCATGCATTTTCGGCATCTATATTACCATCTGCAGCATCACCTATTGCTCTATTGGCATCTAACTTTCTTCTGTGCAAGCGATTAATAATAACATGTGGATAACAACCTGTTTTAGCATATAAAGCATCTTTTAGTGCCCTAGAAAGCTCCTGTGTATAAGAATCTCGAGCATAACTACATCCAGAACAATTTCGATCAGGAATAGCTGTAGTAGTATCATAACCACCATGAGGTGCACTGATAACAATAGGTAAATTCCCTGCAATATATTCTATATAATTATTAGGACTAAAATAGCTCGTTCCAGAGTTATATTGCCCCCAACTATTCCAAGAATAGAATATTAATAGTAGAATAGATATACCCTTCATACCTTTATTTTTTAGATGCCAACAACCCTAAAAAGGTAATCAACCCATTAAGTAATAAAAGCTCGAACCCAAACTTATAACCAAACAATAGGGTTTCTGAATAAGTATTAATAATAAAAGTCAATATCGGTGCTAATATACAAACTGCAGGAATAAACTGATCTTTCACCTGTATTTTGGTAAACAACCCAAAAGCATACAAACCCAACAAAGGCCCATAGGTATAGCCTGCAAATCGGAAAAGTTGATTGATAACAGAACGATCATTAATCAGCCAAAAGGCCACAATAACTATAAATAGGATAACAGAAAATCCTAGGTGGACTAAGTATCGTGTTTGTTTAGAATCTTTTTCATCCTCGGCATTTTTAGGTAAAACATCATCCAACAACTCCTCATTGATAGTTGTGTTTTGTGTAGCACTTACATTCGTTTTGAATCCTAAAAAGTCTACACAAAAGGAGGTAGTTAGAGAAGTTAAGGCAGAATCGGCACTTGAATAGGCTGCGGCTACCAAACCAATAATAAATACAACACCTATAAATGGAGGTAAATATTGCAATGCTAAAGTTGGATACAAGCGATCAGAAGGAATACTTCCCAATCCATTTTGAATAGCATACATAGCCAACAATGCTCCTAACAACAAGAATATAAAGTTAACTATTAATAAGACTAGACTAAAACTAAATATATTTTTCTGAGCATCTTTTAGTGTTCTACAAGTCAAGTTTTTTTGCATCATATCTTGGTCCAAACCTGTCATGACTATGGCTATAAAAGCACCTGCTATAAACTGCTTAAAAAAGTTATTGGAATCGGACCAACCACCTTCAAAAAAGAAAATTTGCCCAATGCCAGCTTCCTGGACTCTTGAATAAGACTCTCCTATTCCATAGCCCATATCACCTAATATATAAACAATGGTCATCACCACAGCTATTAGCATAAAAGTAGTTTGCAGTGTATCTGTCCATACAATAGTCTTAATACCACCTCTAAAAGTGTATAACCAAATCAGGCCTATAGTCAATAAAACAGTCACCCAAAACGGGATTCCCCATGCATCAAACATAAACAGCTGCAAAACCATAGCCACTAAATACAAACGAAAAGAAGCTCCTACTATACGAGAAAGCAAGAAAAAGCCTGCTCCTGTCTTATAAGATGCAGCTCCAAACCGTTTTTCGAGATAGGTATATATAGATGTCAAATTGAGTTTGTAATACACAGGCATTAGCACTAAAGCAATGACAGCATAACCAACCATATAGCCCAAAACCATTTGCATATAAGAAAACTCTGAGTTGGGTGCACCTGCTTTGCTAGCATCCAACAACTCTACACCTACCATTCCAGGTACAGATATAAAGGTAACTCCTGATAAAGAAGCTCCTACCATCCCAAAAGCAACTACATACCAAGGAGACTGCTTGCTAGCCGTAAAAAAAGAGCTGTTGCTAGAACCATCATTGGTAAAATGTGCTATCAACATCAACAAGGCAAAATATCCCCCAACTATACATAGTAGTAGCATTGGAGATAAGGAAGTAGAGGGTGCTAAATCTGCTGGATTCATATAATATTTGATTTAATTCAGACCAAAAGTAGCATTTTTTAGAATCTGTTTTAATTTTTAGTTGATTGGTTCTTAGTTTTTTGCTCCCTTTTATCTAGCAAACCAATCATTCACCTAGAAAATCAAGCCCTTCACCTAGTTTATTTGTATATCCCTTTTTTATACGCCATTTTTATGTTAAATTAACAAGTCAATCTAAAACAAATAAAAATAACATAACTCCATGGCTCTTACTCCAGAACAACACAAGGATCTCCGCCAACTCAATCGACTTCTCCGCAAATGGGTACGCATTGCTCAAAAGAGTGAGGTCAAATCAATAGATTCAACTTGGCAAAAGAAATACAAGGAATTTGTGCATCTTTTTATGTCCACACGCACTACTCTAGAAAAAGTGAAAGAAACTCCAGAAGAAGTTAACATCACTCCTACTGTCAAAGAACCTGTCAAAACAGAACCTGCTGCAATAGTTACGAAAGAAGAACCTGCTCCTAAAAAGGAGGAACCAAAGCAAGAGGAACCCAAAAAAGAAGAGATTCAGCAAGAAGAACCTGCTCCAGTAGCTAATATTAGCCGTTCGGTTGGTAAAAAAGGTAAGAACAGAAAATCTGATGTTAAGTTAGTGCAAGAGTTACTCAACCAAAAGGGCGCTAAACTTGGGGTAGATGGAATCTGTGGTAAAATGACTATAAAAGCTATCCATAAATTCCAACAAAAATATGCTGGTTACAAATATGGTGATGGTCGTATTGATCCAGGTGGAAAATCTTGGAAGGCCTTGACTGGTAATAGTGTAGTAGCTCCAAAAGAAGAGAAAAAACCTGTAAAAGAAACTCCTAATAAAGAGACTCCAACTCCAGTCAAAAAAGATCCTCTAGTTGATAAAACAACTCCTGTATCTAAAGAAAAAGAAGAGAAAAAGGAACCTGAGGTAAAAGGACCTGGTTATGAAATTTCTAAACCTAATATCCCTACAGTGGACACGGGAAAGCCCCATAATGAGGTGGCTCCCAGCAAAAAGGAGCCTGCCAATAACCTAACGGACAAAGATAAACAGTTGCTCACTAACTTAAAACAAAGAACTGATGAAGTTTCTAACCATTTCAAACAACAGTTGGATGGTCAGACAGACAAGTCTTTGCGTAATCAAATTATAGAACAACTTCAAGCTGAATTTGCACTTATACTAGAAGAGGGGCAAAAAGAAGGACTTTCAAAAGAAGGAGAAAATGAACTTGTTTCTTATCAACAGAAAAAGTTGCAAGAACTAGATATTGATGCCAGACAAAAAGATAGAAAAGATGAGAAAAAGCTATTTGATAAATATTCTAAAAAAATAGATGGTTCTGATTATAATAAATTAATCAAGGTCTGTTCTACGCTACGTGATAAAATAGGAGATACTGCTGACGATTTAACTGCGAAAATTAACGATTGGGCTTTAGCTAATGCTAAAATAGCTCAGGCTAAAATTATTGCTTATGACAACAACTTTGAACCTACAAGGTTGGCTCAAAGTGCTTTAGACAAGGCAAATTCAAGTTCTATTTTAGGCGACATATTAGGGGCTATTGCTACTTTTGTTATACCAGGTGCTGGTATTATTAAAGGATTAGCTAACGCATTCGGAAAGTCAAAAGAGATTGTTGAAAAAATAGGAAATGTCGTTGATTTAATAAGTGATATAGGAGGTAATGCCACATCTTTAGCATTAGAAGCAATCAATAGTAGTGACGGAGATAGTTCTATTGATAAAAACACTGCATTTAAAGATAAAAATGAAGCAGAAATTGCTATTAGAGGAATGCTCAAAGTTATCTTTGAAAAACTTAATGTTTATAAAAAAGGATTGAGCAAACTAGAAAACTACCTTATTGATAATAAGGAAATACTTGAAGCTAATGGTTTCGAAAAGATTAAAACCCATTTTATTAGTCTAATAGAAACATGGGAGACCGTTCAGAAAAATGTTCAAACAACTGATTTCTTTGTAAAAGCTCCTAATATTACGGAAGGACGCAAAGCGGAAATTGCATTGCAGTTTGAGCGTAGTCTTTGGGTTTCTTGGATACCTGCCAATCTTTCGGAGAGCGATGACTATACAGAGGACTATATGGACATTATCAAGGAAGCTCAAAAGAAAGTAAAAAGTATGAAAGAGATTGGTGAAATGAGTAAGCTATTTGACAAGAAAACTCTAGAAAAATTGCAAAAATCCACATTGGAAGAGGCTAAGAAAAAAGCCTTAGAAAAACTACAAGAAGAAATGGAAGATAGAAGTGGTGATGGTGAAGGTACTAAGTTGGATATCCATGCAAATGTCAAAAAACATTTAAAAACTACAGGAATAACTAAAGCCGCAGGAGTTAGTTTAGACTTTGACTACAAAAAAATCAAGATGAATGCTATGCTTGATGCATTAAATTTAAACAATTCCAAACAAAAGTTAATTGAGATTGATCGACGAGTTGCCAAGCTAATAACTTGGGCAATCAAGGAACAAAGTAAAATCAAGAACCAAAGTGTCTGGAAACAAGCTCTAGGTTTGTAAACTTTACTAAATATTGATTAAGTAACCAAGATCACTGAATATTTCCGCAAGAACTCGTATTTTTGCGGAAATTCTTTTTTATGGAAAATATGATAAAATTAACGGTAATAGACCGTGAAGGCAAAGAACACAACTTGGATGCTCCTACCGACATGAATATGAACATGATGGAGCTTTGCAAATCTTATGAGCTGCCTGTAGAGGGTACTTGTGGAGGTATGGCACTTTGTGCAAGCTGCCATATGTATGTGGAAAGTGACCATGAACTTAAAGAAGCATCAGAGGATGAAGAAGATATGCTCGACTCTGCTTTTTTTGTGGAAGACAACAGTCGTTTAGGTTGCCAAATCAAACTCAAGGATGAACTAGAAGGCTTGATCGTACGTCTAGCTCCTGTAGATGAATAATTACACTAAAGATTCATGGCAGAGATAGATAGGCTTAACACACTATTGGCAAATCAAGACACAAAAAATCAAAAACTAGCCTTTCAACTCTTACGAGGAGAGCCAGCTTTGATAAAAGAGGTCTACCCATTGTTATTATGGCGCATTCGAACCATTGATTTCAATTCTTTTTACTATGATGGTATGGCTTGGGATAATGAAGAAGAACTCACTACACTCAAAACACTCATAAGTAAACAAGAAAAAGATATACCTAAGATTGCGGAATGTCGTAGTGCTTTAAATATTCTTTTCATGGATATAGGATGGGAAGATGAGTGGAAAGTAGGGTTTGCATTAAGAAAATTTGAGCCCTATAGAATAGTCTATGAAAATTATTTAGGCAGTCATAGTACATATCAAAAAAGTTGCTCCTTTATTGCTAACAAATGTATGAAACATGAACTGCACGAAGAGGCCTATCCTTTTTTTAAAATTCTCTTAAAAGAAAGTAGTTTATCAATACATGGTAAGATCGATTTTACTGAAACAATCGTTGCTTTATTAGACTTAGAAAGGGAACTTGATAAACAGCAAATTAGGTTAGCAGTTTCTTTTATGAATGAAGCTATCAATAAATTTCCTGATGATAATATCCAATATTATATCACTAAAGCTAAATTATTAAGCTTATATCTTGATTCACAAAAAGAAGCTATTGAATGTTATGAACAATGTGACTCCTTAAATCCCAAAAATATAAAAGTACTCAACAACTTAGCTTGGTTGTTGTTTAAGCATACAGATCGTTGGCAAGAAGCTTATGAATATTCACAAAAGGCTATTAATTTAGAACCTAATAATGTTTATGTATTAAATACAATGGCACACTTAGAATTGAGTTACTGCCAGAATAAACAAGTAGCTAAAAGTCTATTAAATAAAGCATTGGAACTAGACCCTTATCATTTAGATTCCGAAGAAACACTTGAAGAATTAGAATAATAAACTATAAAAACTAACAAAAAATGGCTATCACACTAAAAGAAGGCGACAAAGCTCCTGATTTTAAGAGTATCGACCAAAATGGGAAAGAGGTAAGCTCTGCGGATTTTAAAGGTAAAAACCTTATTCTTTATTTTTATCCTAAAGACGATACACCAGGATGTACTAAAGAAGCCTGTAATTTTAGAGATAACTACAAAATGTGGCAATCTAAAGGCTATGAAATTTTAGGCGTAAGCCCTGACGATGAAGCTTCTCATCAAAAGTTCATCAAAAAATATGAACTTCCTTTCCCTTTGCTAGCAGATACAGACAAAACCATAATGACTGATTATGGCACTTGGGGAGAAAAAAACATGTATGGGAAAATCAAAATGGGTGTATTGCGCACAACTTTTGTAATAGATGGAGAGGGCAAAATAGTTAAGATTTTCAAACGCCCTAAAACAGCAGAACATACAGAACAAATACTAGGCAAAATAGAAGCCTAACAACTATAAAACAAAATGGAGAAGCTCTTACTAGAACTTCTCCATTTTTATGTCTATCTATATAAACAGGTTATTTTTATTTCCAACCATGCAATTGGAACCAACCTGCTCTTTCTAATACATTTTTAGAATAATCACGTCCAGTAGTATAATAATCTACACCATATCCCAAACGATAGCCATCCCATGCACGACGTGGTCCACAGTTGTATCCTGCTATACCAGCTTTAATTGTCTTAAAGCCCATTTTCCAGCCAGCTTTTTTGATAAAGTAGTTCATACAGTTCTTGAGTACTGCACCACCATAAATAATATTTTCTTTACCATCAGCCCACTTTCCAGACTGTACAAAAGGAACATGCCAACGATCATCTACCTGCATAAGCCCACGACCATGACCATGATCACCTGTACCTCCAGGTCCTGGAGGAGTTAGCGCTAATCCCCAGTGAGACTCACGAGACCCCAAACCTGCAATAACAGATGGTGGTACTTGATATTTAGCAGCTACTTTTTTTACGATATATTCATACTTTTTCAATTCTTCTAGCTGTCTCAATAAACTTCTATCCCATTTAGCATAAGATGTCTGAAATGCTGTTTCAGGATTAGAGGGCGCTGGTTGTCTAAGCAAATAAGACCATGTAGTTGGACCAACTACACCATCAGCTGTTAGGCCTTTAGCTGCCTGAAACAATCGAACTACATTCTCAGTATATGGGCCAAACTCACCATCAGGACGTACTCTATAACCATAGCCTTTTAGTAAGGTTTGTAACTCTTTAACTGCATCTCTTAAGTGTGGTGAGGTATGACTATAACCATCATACAACCTCAAAGTAGGTCTTCCCATACAAATATTTAGGTTTTGTTATATATTCAAAATATTGGTAGAATGCCCTAATATACGAACATCCAAGTTTCTAAAATAGCCATAAATACTTTGTATCTCAAAATTTTTTATCAAAAAAAACGCTAGATTTTTTATATTTTTGTTGTATATACACTACTATCCTTTTTTATTTCACTTTTTAGTGATTTAACAAAGCTTGACAAAACCCAATAAAAACCTAAAAACCAACAAGTTAACCGACTCGAACTCGTACTTTCTTGTCAATTCTTAAATAATCACAAAGAAAACTGCATAATCATTAATTACACAAAAAATCATATTGCAATAATACTTATTTACAGCTTTACTCTATTTTTTAGTGGAGTAAGTTCTCTTTCTGCCCAAACAAAATCGAACAAAACGTTTGGTGATAAACGTACAGAACAAGCAGAACAATTTTATGCTGAAATGAAATATGAAGATGCCAAAGAGTCTTATCAAATTGCAGGAGATTGGTATCGAAAAAATGGTTATTCGCAACTCTATTCTATATGCTACAATGGTATTGGCAATATTTATATTGATCTAACGCTCTATGAAAAAGCCAAGTATGAAGGTTTCAAAAAAACGATTGATCTCTTAGAGGAGATGAAATCTATAGAACCCAGTTTAGCTATTGATAGCAACTTAATAGCTGATGCGTATGAAGGTTATGGTCGATATTATATGAATGTAGCTGTTGCCTCCCAAGACACCAATGACCTAGATATTATTGTTCGGTTTGATACAGCGATGGCCTATTTCAATAAAGCTTTAGATATCCGAACTCGATTGAATGGCCCTGAACATTCCAAAGTAGCTTTAAGTTATTATTATATAGGTCGGTGTTATCGTGGATTTTCTGTCATTACAGATTCTATCCAAATAGTTAACTTAGAAAAGAAAGGTGTCCAGATAGACAATCCGATCAAAAAAGAGTTAGAATACTTAGAAAAAGCTCTTGCCCTACAAATCAAAATACTAAGTGAGAATCATTATCAAGTAGCCAACACTTATCAAGCTCTAGGAAACTACTACTACGAGATTAAGAAAGACTATGAAGTTGGGTTTGATTATCAAAAAAAAGCTTTAAAAATACGTCAAAAGTTATTTGAAGATAATCATCCTAAAATTGCAGCTTCTTACTCTGAGCTAGCGACCTACTATAGGGTTATGAATATGTTTGACAATGAGTTGAAGTGCCTTGAAAAAGCACTAAGTATACAACTTGAAATACTTGGAGAAGAGCACAAAGACATTGCCCGTAATTATTACTTAATGGGCAATCGCTATCGTCGAGCAGGAGACTATGAACATGCACTTACCTATTATCAACAATCTCTTGATATTCTCATCAAGCTCCAAAATAAGAACAATGCAGAAGTAGCAGATGTTTATTTTGGTATGGCACTCTGTTATAGAGAGTTAGAAAACGCACCTTCTGAGTTTTCTTACCTCAATCAAAGTAAGGAAATTAGGCAAAAAATATTTGGGAAAGATCATTTCACTGTTGGTGAAATATATATGGAACTAGGTACTTATCATGCTTCCAAACATCGCTATGACTCTACCCTACAATACTACTCTATCGCTACTGAAATATGGGAAAATCAATTAGGCGAAAACCCTTATTTCTTATCTAAAGCTTATGATAAGTTAGCCTATGCTTATCAACTGAAAAAAGATACTGAAAAAGAGTTTGAGTACCTAAACAAGGCATTAAATATGCGCTTGAGTGGAACACAAGAAAAAGCTGTTAGCCAACTCCAGTTTGGAAACACTGCTGCAGATTTAGACTTTTCTAGCAATGAAGATCCTAAGATAGCATTAGGCTATCAATTGTACTCTAGCTATCTTAATTTAGCCTATTTCTACAAACGAAAAGAAGATTATCGTTTAGCCTTAACTTATTGTCAAAAAGCATTGATGGAAGTCTCTCCTAGCTTAGGTAAGGATGTGGATATTTATAAAAACCCTACAATCAACGAACTCTCCCATAATATAGATTGGTTAGAAGCGCTCCAACAAAAAGGAGAGTTATTTTATAAAATATATGACCTAGATTCTGAAAAATCAGAAGACCTAAAATTTTCTCTTTCTATCTACGAAGAGGCATTGAGTTTGGTTGATACATTGCGACTTAACTCTACCTCTGATGGAGCTAAACAACTCTTGACAAAAAGGGCTATCCCTGTGTATGAAGGAGCTATTGTTACACTATACAGGTTGTTTCAAAACACTAAGGATGATATATATTTGACCAATGCTTTTGAGACTATGGAACGAAGCAAAGCTTTTGTGCTTTTGCAAGCTATCCAAAATATAGAAGCTAAAGGTTTTAGTGATGTTCCAGCAGAGCTTTTAGCGAAGGAAGATAAGCTTCGTAGAAGTCTATCTTATTATTCTGACTATAAAAATAGAACTAGTAAAAATCAAAAAGATTTTGATCAAGCCTATTTTAGAAATAAACGAGCCTATGACTCTTTAGTAACAGTAATAGAAACGAACTATCCAAGCTATTATAAGCTTAAATACAACACTCAAGTAGCGTCTATTTCTAAGATTCAAAATGAGTTGCTCTCTCATGACAAAATGCTGCTTGAATATTTTGTTGGTGATCGACATATATATATATTCAAGATCACTAAAAGCAGCAAGAATTTCTATAAAATCCCTGTTCCTCATGATTTCATGCTTTTGGTCAAAGCATTTCGTAAGGGCTTAACAGACTATCAACTAATAGGTAAAGACCCAACCCTTGCTTACAAAAACTTTGTAGCCTATTCAAGCAGTTTTTACCAACGTTTTATTGGTTCTTTTTTAGATGAGATACCAAAAGATATTAACCAACTAGTTATCATTCCAGATGGCCTACTAAATTATATCCCTTTTGAGGTACTTATCACATCTACACCTAGCAATCTAAGTACTCCAGATTATAAATCTTTAGATTTTTTAATTGAGCATTTTGATTTGTACTATAGTTATTCCTCTACACTCTTGCTCGAAAACAACTATCGTCAAAAGAACTCTCATAATGGTAAATGTATAGGATTTGCCCCTACTTATGAAAACTCTAGTAATTCAGATTTGCCTTGGGCCGAAAAAGAGCTCAAAGCTATCGAAAAAGTATTTCGGGGTGATTATTATTATGGAGAACAAGCTTCTAAGGATGTTTTCAAGCAAGAAGGCGCTAACTATGGCATCATACATTTAGCAATGCATGGGATTGTTAATATGCGCAATCCACTCCAATCCAAATTAGCCTTTTCTCAGTCTGAAGACGATGTTGATGAGAATAAAGCCTATCTCTTTGCCCATGAAGTTCATGAAATGGTTCTTAATGCTGATTTAGTAGTACTTAGTGCTTGCGAAACAGGTATTGGTAAGGTAATCAGAGGAGAAGGGGTTTTGAGTCTAGCAAGAGCATTTATGTATGCAGGGACACCTAGCGTAGTCACCACTCTTTGGAAAGTTAATGACTTCACTAGTGCAACTCTCATGGGCTTATTCTATTCAAATTTAGCAGATGGGATGCCAAAGCATGAAGCTTTGCGCAAAGCAAAATTAGATTTTCTGAGTCAGTCAGATCAAATTTCAGGGCATCCTGCATTTTGGGCTAGTTTTATAGCAATAGGAGACCCTTCTCCTATCGAGACAGGTTGGAGCTGGATGCTTTGGTTCGTTATTCTTCTAATCTTGGGAGGAATCTCAGCTACTGCATATTATTTTTGGAAGAGAAGAGCAGACAAACTAACTAATACTATTCCATCTACAGTAGCTACTATTGAAACTATTAGGGAAGAACATAGATCTGGAAAAGACCAAAAAGAAGTTCAAGAAGACAACAAAACTTCAGAAGAAGATACAGAAGAGATAATCCCTCCTTCAGAAAAAAACAGTACAAGAGAAGAAGAGAACTCCAATACTGTCACAACTAATATCAATGCAGAAGAAGAGATAATTGAAGAGCCCCAAACAACTGATGACATAGCAACTATAGAAACGGTTGCAACACTAACCTTTACACCCAAAACATCTAGCACACCAATTATTACAAGAGCAGACTTAGAAAAAGATTGGGACGATAAGACTATTGGTAATCAAAATGATTAAGTATTGTGCGAGCTCTAACAGTAATTATACCAACATACAATGAGGAAGATAATATAGATGAATTGCTTCAACTTGTGCAGTGGGCCAATGAAATTATTGTTATTGATTCATTTAGCACCGACAAAACTATTGAAATAGCTCAGCAGTATAATATTAAATTGCTTCAACGCAAATATACCGGGCCTGCTGATCAAAAAAACTGGGCTATTCCTCAAGCCAGTCATACTTGGGTATTAATGCTAGATGCAGACGAGCGTCCCACCCCTAAACTTACTAAAGAGATTCAAGATTTTCTAACAGGTACAGAAGAAGATTATGCTGCCTTTTGGATTGGCCGAAAAAGCTATTTTATGGGGCAAGCCATTAAGTATAGTGGTTGGCAAGATGATAAAGTTATTCGCTTATTTAAGCGTGATGTATGTAGGTATAATAACAAGCAAGTTCATGAAGAAATAGAAACAACCGAAAAGGTTGGAAAACTTCAACACAGCTTAGAACATTATACTTACAAAAACCTCAATCACTTCTTAGATAAGATGCGAAGATATGCCAAATGGTCAGCTCTAGATTATGCTCCTAAAACAACAAAAGTAACACTCTTTCACTTGTGGGGAAAACCTCTTTTTCGTTTTTTCAAACACTACATTATCAAAAGAGGTTTTTTAGATGGAAAGGCAGGTTTTATTATTAGTATAATTATGGCTTGGGGCGTATTTTTGCGATATACCTTCCTAAAAGAAATGCATCTCCAGTCCAAAAAAAATCAATAGCAGCTTATTTAATCCAACTGCTCTCTAACATCTACCAAAAACCCTTTAAGTTCTGTCAGTTTTCCAAGTAATTTAGCCTTATTCACAGCTTCAGAACCCTTTCTTTCTAATTCTAATTTGGCTCCTTTTATGGTAAACCCTCTTTCTTTGATTAGATAAAACAAGATTTTGAGATGTTTTACTGTACTATCTGTATAGAACAGTTTACCGCTTTCATTTTTTTTGGATTTGATATGATCAAAATTCTTTTCCCATGACTTAAGTGTCGCAGCTGAAACACCTACAATTTTTGCAGTCATTGAACTTGAGTGCTCTTGTCCCATAATAAATATAGTTATACCTAGCTATTTATAAAAAAAACCTTTCAAGCCTAAAACTTGAAAGGTTATCTATATATCCTTTACTTCTCTTACTTTTCTATAGACATTGCTTGATTTTCTGCACTTGCAGCTTTCACAAAGTCTTTGTATTCTTCAGTATTCAAGCCATCTAAACAGAATGGCATTGGATTGATTTTTTTGCCTTTGTACAATAATTCATAGTGTACGTGAGGTGAAGTAGAAGTACCAGTACTACCTACTTTTCCAATTTGAATACCTTTTTTCACTTTTTGACCAACCTTCACCATGATTTTAGACATATGAGCATACAATGTTTTGTAGCCATAACCATGATCTATTACTACATTGTGACCATAACCAGTACGTTTTTTCTCTATACGCACAACTTTACCATCACCAGTAGCATAAATAGGTGTACCTTTCTTAGCACCAAAGTCAATACCTGTGTGCATTTTTTTGATTTTGAATACAGGATGTATTCTGTAACCAAATCCAGAAAGATGTTGTAATTTTTTCTTTGGTTTTGCTATAGGTCTAATAGAAGGAATGCAGCTCAACATTTTTTGTTTGTCTTTTGCTTGCTCTATTATATTATCTTGTGAAGAAGCTGTTACAGCTAGTTGATGCTTCAGTTTTGAAATTTTCTTACTAGTTTCTACAAGAAGTTCAGCATCAGAAAGGTTGCGTAAATCGCTATATTTGTCATTTCCACCACGTCCACCATTCCATACACCTTCATCAGTAGGCTCCATCTCCAACACTTGTCGGTAAATAGAAGCATCTCTATCGTGGATATTAGTTAATGCAGAACTCATTAAATCTAATTGCTCATTCACCTCAGTAAACTTTTGTTTCAATTCTGAAAGTTCACGATTTTGAGTTGAATTACTTTTTCCTGGAGCGAAAGCAAACACTAAAGCGGTATACGCAGCAAATGCTGCCCCTACTCCTAAGCCTCTCAATAATCGTTGTTTGCTATTAACTTCGACTTTCTCGTAGCGTAGTGTGTGTTTATTATAAATAAATTTCTCTCTTCCCATGAGATGTTTTGTTGGTTAATTTAAAACGAATTTTTACGCATTTTTTTAAAGTCTTTTAAGACATTTGCGCTAAATTGCAGCACGAATTTACACAGAATGTAGCCACTTTTCCAAATTTTTTTCAATTTTATTCTAAAACTCAATAAGTGTTTAAATTTTTCATTTACACTGTTTTTAAAATAGAGAATTGGCAAAACTGCAGTTCACAAAATAAAATACCAGTAGACTCTTTTTTTTCCTTTTTTTATTCCAAAAAAGGCTACACTCTAAACGGAACTAATTTTCTATCTTGCAGGTAATATTTTAAATAAAAATGACATTAGTAGGGTTAAAAAAGCATTAACCACTGCTAAAAAACTCATTTTCATACAAGTTTGTACAATTCTATATGATATCTTATACAAAGGTCACCTATAATATTTACAATAACCCTAAAATAGAGGTCTTAGTATAGCTAGTATCTAAAGTTTTTCTAAAAATTTGGTTTTTCAATTTTATAAGGAAAAATTTACTGCTATTTTGGGGCTTAAATACATAGACTATTATTATAATATAGTACAAAAGAATAGAATCAATTATTTTATAACATATTTTCATCATGATGACGGTAAAAGAAATCCGACAAAAGTTTTTAGACTTTTTTGAAAGTAAAGGCCACAAGATTGTGCCTGCTGCACCTATTGTCAATAAAAATGACCCAACCCTAATGTTCATAAACTCGGGGATGGCCCAATTTAAAGACGCCTTTTTGGGTAACCAAAAAGCAGTAGCCCCTCGTGTAGCCGATACGCAAAAATGTTTGCGGGTTTCTGGTAAGCACAATGACCTTGAAGATGTAGGACGTGACAGTTACCACCAGACTATGTTTGAAATGCTCGGCAACTGGTCTTTTGGCGATTATTTCAAGAAAGAGGCAATTGACTGGGCTTGGGAACTGCTCACAGAAGTATATGGTCTAGAAAAAGACCGTATATATATAACTGTGTTTGGTGGCGACGAAAAAGATGGTGTTCCTGCTGATTTAGAGGCAGAGGAAATGTGGAAAGAGTGGACAACTCCAGACCGTATCCTACATTTCGACAAAAAAGACAACTTTTGGGAAATGGGTGATCAAGGGCCTTGTGGACCTTGCTCAGAGATTCATATAGATATGCGTTCGGACGAAGAGCGTGCTAAAATAGATGGCGCTAGTTTAGTCAACATGGACGATCCTCAAGTTATTGAGATTTGGAACCTAGTGTTTATGCAATTCAACCGTAAAGCTGATGGTTCTTTAGTTCCGCTTAAGGATAAGCATATTGATACAGGCATGGGCTTGGAACGTTTGTGCATGGTTTTGCAAAAGAAAAGCTCTAGTTACGAAACAGATGTATTCAGTCCTATCATAGAATTTTTGGAGAATGCTTCTAACAAGAAGTATGGCAACTCTTATGAGCCAGAAGCTATGGCAGATATGGCTATGCGTGTTATTGCTGACCATGTTCGTGCAGTAGCTTTAGTTATTGCAGATGGACAATCACCTAGCAACACTGGTGCGGGATATGTAGTGCGTCGTGTTTTACGTCGTGCAGTACGTTACTATTATAGCTTTTTGGATATTCATGAGCCATTAATCTATAAGTTGATTCCTTTATTATCAAATATGTTTGAAGGCGTATTCCCAGAAGTTAAAGCTCAAGAAGTTTTCATTACTAAAATGATCAAATCTGAGGAAGAAACATTCTTACGTACCTTATCAAGAGGTTTAAAATTATTTGAGGGATTACAGGTTAATAACAGTATGGTAAATGGCAAAGATGCCTTTAAACTATATGATACTTATGGATTCCCTTTTGATTTAACCTTGCTACTAGCAGAAGAAAAAGGTTGGAAAGTAGATGAAGCAGGGTTTAAGGCTGCTATGCAAAAGCAAAAAGACGATGCTAAGAAAGATGCAGCTAAAGAAACGGCTGATTGGGTAGAGCTTTTGAGCGATCCTTCTGTAGAGTTTGTAGGCTATGACAACCTAGAAGCTAAAGCACAGGTCGTCAAATACCGTAAAGTAGTCGTCAAAAAGAAAGAGCAATACCAATTGGTGCTTAATCGTACTCCATTCTACCCTGAAGGTGGTGGACAGGTTGGCGATACTGGTCTTTTATGGTTTGGTGAGGAAAAAGTAGCTGTTATTAATACTCAAAAAGAGAATGATTTGATCATTCATTGGGTAAAGAAACTACCTTCACAGATGGATGTAGAAGTTCGTGCTGAAGTAAATACTCCTAAACGTAAATTGACAGAGAACAATCACTCTGCTACTCACCTTTTGCATGCTGCATTGCGTGAAGTATTGGGGACACATGTACAACAAAAAGGGTCTTCTGTAACAGCAGATTCTTTACGTTTCGATTTTTCTCATGATTCTAAAATGACTCCAGAGGAGATCGAAAAAGTAGAGGCTATTGTTAATGCTAAAATTCGTCAGAACATTCCTCTTAAAGAAGATCGCTCTATAGCTATAGACAAGGCTCAAGAAGCTGGTGCTATGATGCTTTTTGGCGAAAAATATGGAGAATCCGTTCGTATGATTACGTTTGATAGTGGTTATTCTATAGAGTTGTGTGGTGGTTGTCATGTACCTGCTACAGGAGTTATCGGGCTGTTCAAAATAACAGTAGAGACTTCTATTGGTACAGGTATTCGCCGTGTAGAAGCTCTTACTGCTAAGGCAGCTGAAGATTATGTACGCAAGGAGTTAAACACCTTAACTACAGTGCGTGAGTTACTTAAAAATCCAAAGGATTTGGGCAAAGCAGTAGAGCAATTGCAAGAGAATAACAAACAGCTCCAAAAACAAGTAGAGTTGATGCACCAATTACAAGCTAAACTAGCTAAAGGCGATTTGAAAGATCAGGTTGTACAAATTGGAGAACTCAACTTTATAGGTGCTAAGGTAGATATAGACTCTAAAGATGCTGTGAAGCAACTAGGACATGAACTTTGTCAAGAGTTTAGCAATTTGGTATTTGTGGCTGGTTCTGTTACCAATGGTAAACCAATGCTAACGGTTTATATGCAACAAGAAACATCTAAAACCTTTGGTTTGAATGCTGGTAAAATCATCAAAGGCATAGCTAAAGAGATCAAAGGTGGCGGAGGTGGACAACCCTTCTATGCTACTGCAGGTGGCAAAGATGCTTCTGGCTTGGATCGTGCTATAGCAATGGCTAAAGACTTGATAAAAGAAACTCTGGTTTAATTCTAAAACATTTCAACTTTAGCATAAAAAAATGGACTATCTTTTCAGATAGTCCATTTTTTGTTATTTATTTTTTCTAGCATTCTATGCCAGAGCTTTTTCTCTCATAATACCACCAGTTCAAGCCTAAACAGATAAAGTAGTATGCTACTAATCCATATAATGCATATTCTGGAGTACCAGCCTTAATTTGTTGTCCAAATAATCTTGGGATAATAAATGCCCCATAAGCTGCAATTGCAGAAGTCCATCCCAATACAGGCCCAGCTAACTCTTTAGGGAAGATATAAGGGATAGATCTAAAGGTAGACCCGTTACCAATACCTGTAGCAATAAATAAGATCATAAAACAACCAAAGAATGGCCACCAGTAAGTTTCTGGAGTATCAATACCTCTCGCTTGTATTACAAAATAAGCTACACCCAAAGAAGCTACAATCTGAAGAATAGTACTAAATGTAGTTACTCTAGAACCACTGTTAATTTTATCAGACATCCATCCTCCAACAGGGCGAATCAATGCTCCAAGAGCAGGCCCAATAAATACCCAAGCTAAAAAGTTTGGTGCATTAGGATTCACATATGTAGGATCAGCAGGATTTGAATATACAAATATATCTTGACACAGTTTTGGGAAAGCGGCAGAGAAACCAATAAATGAACCAAATGTCATGGTATAAATAATGGTCATTACCCAGTTATGTTTATTACCAAAAATAGAGAATTGTTTATTCAAACTTTCCTTTATTTCACCAGGAGTAGCATATTTCATCAACATTACTGTCAAAATTACTACTATAGGTAACACAATCCACATACTAATACCCACTCCAACTAAGAGATAAGCACCTACAATTGCACTTACAAGTCCAATAGTAAGCATGTAAAGTGTTTTACCAACAGCTTTGGCAGTATTAGGAAGCTTTGGTGTTCCTGTAATCACATTATTCATAAAGAAGAACGCCCCAATAGTAGATAAAATCAAGATTGGAACCCAAACCCAAGCAGCATTTTGAATACCTACAGGTGTTTCCCCTGCTGCACTAAATAGAGACATTCCAATAACCCAAGGAATAACTTTTTGCATAGTTCCCACTCCCAAATTACCAATACCTGCATTAAGCCCAAGAGAGGTTCCTTGCATTTTTTTAGGGAAGAAATAACTAATATTATTCATGGAAGAAGAGAAATTACCTCCACCAAATCCAGATAGTAAAGCCATAGTAGCAAATACAAGATAAGGTGTATTCACATCCCCAAGAGCAATCCCTGTTCCTATTACAGGAATTAATAATAATCCTGTAGTTAAGAAAATTACATTTCGTCCACCTGCAATAGCAATCAAGAATGAATTTGGAATACGTAATGTAGCACCAGCCAAACCAGCAATTGCAGGTAAAGTATAGTACAATGCATTAATTTCATTCAGCTTATCGTTGTAAGCATCAGTCCCAGGAGCTAACCCCTCTAACATTCCAAAATTAAACCCATTTTTACGCATTAATGTGGAAATCATACCCCACATAATCCATACAGCAAAAGCTAGTAATAATGCGGGAATAGATGTCCATAGATTTCTTTTGGCTATGGACTTGCCTTGGGAGTTCCAAAACTGTTCGTTTTCTACATCCCAGTTATCAATATTTATTTTTGACATAGTTTAAGTATTTGTTTATTTGTAAAAACTCATCTAAAAACGGATATTTTTATCCGAATTGGTCGCAAAAAAAATGAACCATATTTGCTCATAACCACTCTAATGTCCTCCTTCACCAAATGCACCTTCAGGTTCTTTAAGCGTAAAAAAGCAAACGATAAAACTAATAAGAGCACCACCAGAAAGTATAAAGAAGAATGTTTTAGCATCTACCATACTTAATATAAAGAGGTAAGTTACTGCACCTACATTACCATAAGCACCAGCCATACCTGCTATACGTCCTGTCATATCTGCTTTGATAGAAGGAATCATTGCAAAAGTAGCACCTTCTGCCCCTTGCACAAACATAGAAGCTGTCATGGTAATAATAACAGAAACAACCAACCACCAAGTACCATCAAATGTAGGCACCAAAGTTTGAGTTCCATCGGCTGCAACTGGCCCATAAGAACTAATGAATCCCATTAGACCAAACCCGATTGTAATCCCTATCATATACATCAACATTGTGTTTCGTCTAGACCCCATCTTATCAGAAAGATAGCCACCTAAAGGACGAGCGACTAGGTTAATTACAGCAAAAGAACCAGCCACTAAACCAGCCATTTGAGGGGAGATTTTGAAGGTTCCTTCAAAGAAAAATGGTAACATAGAAACTACTGCTAACTCAGCACCAAAATTGGCGAAATAGGTAGTATTCAAAGCACCAACACTACTATATGGGTATTTTTCTGATTCAGGAATACCTGCTTTCAATCTAGGTAAGTTGAATTTTAGAATCTTAGCCATTTGCAGCAAGTTCATAATTGCTAATGCAGCCCAGATACCATACATTACATTTTCACTAAACATGTTTTCTCCATTAATAACTTGGAGTTGTAGGTTTCTAGCCAATAAGCCCAATGCACCATATAATGGAATTGTCCAAAATAAGTATTGGATTAAATCTCCCTTAGAAGATACAGGCATTACATCATCCCCCTTCCCTTTTACTATTTTTGCTTTCGGCTCTTGACCATCAGGATAATCTTTAGCTTTGAAATAGTAGAAAATACCATATAAGGCAGTAATAACACTACTAAAAGCCATAGCCCATCTCCAACCCATCTCACCTTGTAGAAGAGTAAGTCCAATAAAAGGAATAAGACCAGATGCTGCTGCAGAACCAAAATTTCCCCAACCTGCATAAAACCCTTCTGCACGACCTATTTGGTGAGCAGGAAACCAATGTGCAGTCATTTTGATACCAATCACAAATCCAGCACCAATAGAACTTAGAGCTAAACGTGACACAACCAATACCGTAAAGGAATCAGCAAAGGCAAATATTAACCCTGGTATGACTGAAAGTATCATTAACCAAGAAAAAACGATTCTTGGTCCATACTTATCAATCAAAGCACCAACCACAATCCGAGCAGGAATTGTCAATGCAACATTACAAAGTAATAATGACTTAAAATTTTTGTCATCTAAAAAATCAAATGATTCAACCATTGCCGTTTTTAAAGGGGCCATGTTGAACCAAACAAAAAATGTTAGGAAGAATGCAATCCATGTATAGTGGAGCATCTTCACCCGTTCCTGTTTAAAGTCGAATAACTTAAAATCCGCATGTTTTTGATTGCTCATTTCATATCTATATTTTTATTAAAAAAAAGTGACTTCTGTCACTGAAAGCTCAAAAGGTATACACAAGGTACTTGCCTATTTTTTACAGAAAGATGACGAAAGTAGGTGGCCAAAGATGATCTAGCTCATTTTTTTGTTGGTAGAAAAAGAAGGACATTTGTAAGACTCTTTTGCAGCTTATGATTGAGCTTTTTAGAGCCAATCTCACAAAAGAAAAAAAACACCATCCTTATTTCATACATTTTTCAAAAAAAGACTATTCAATAAAAATAAGCAGCTATGGAACATCTAAAAAAAGGAACAGTAGAAAGCAGTGAATTTGTGGAAGCAACTTTCAATTTTTGGTTTATAGACAACCAACACATTCGTTCCCCATTTCCTGCATACATGCAAGACAAATTGAAAGGAGAATCTGTAAACCGCTTCTATGCCTGGGTTGCACAGTTAGAGGATGAAGCCAAAAAGGAGGTAAACGATGATATTGTAACCGAAAAATTTGAGGAAATCATATTTGAAGAAGCCTTAAAATTGGCAATGACTGAAGATGATAGAATTACTATTTGCTATCCTTTTTTGCCTAGACTAGGTGATCAAGTGAACGATGAAACTAATGCACAAAAGCATAATAGTAAAATAACTCATAGAGCTATAACTAAAGAAAAAGACGAAACTTTCATGAAAGTAAAATTGAAAAGCGAGTCTGATTTTGCTTGGGAAACCAAGTTTGAACTACCTCTATAATACACCTTAAAACAGCAAAATAAGGTGCTAATATAGAAAAGATGATTTAGCTCATCTTTTGTACTGTTATTTGTCATTTACTCATCTGATCACAGTCATAATATTAGTAATAATCTAACAATACCTTTAAGCTAACAAAAACACAAGGATAGTATAGCTATCTAAATAATAGTTCTTTGAAAATTAATTGGCCGGCAAATTTAGTTACAGAATAATTATCGCTTTTATTAGAGATAATTTAAAAAGTAGGGTTGGACAGCAAAAGTTATCTACTCTTAAGATCTTAAGTAAATTATACTTTTTTTTGAACACAATTCAGATAAAAATATCCGATTACTAAAATCTAACTTGAATAGCTTTTAAAAGAACTACACTTTTTTTGGGTTAAACTCAGACAAAAATATCCGAATAAAAGACCCTAAAACTATTTCAGTATAACATCATTTATATACTGTTGTTTAGAAAGGATGCGCCCAGTTGTATCATACACGATATATACACCATTAAGTTTATCTTTAGTATATACAACTTCTGTTCGTTTATTTCCTTTCAAGTCCCAAGTAGTCCAAATTCCTTCTCGCTTTCCATTCTGAAATCTTCCTTGCATTCGTTTTTTACCACTTTCATAATACCAGGTAGTCAAACCATGATTTTGGTTATTCTTCTGGTTAACATTCCGTTTTACCTGTCCATTCCCATAGTTGTAATGCACAGTTGGACTGAATATATAAAAAGAAAAAAAACAGATAATGACTACGATCAAAACAAGGATGACTTTGTGTGTAGCTTCTTGCTCATAATTATAATTTCCCATGATTTCGGATGCTTATTTTTAGTTTGATTACTAATGATAGTATAAGAACTTGGTGCTAAAAGCATAATTATTTAATAATAAAAAGGCCATTTATTTTTTAGGTACATAGTTTTTATTCAACAAGAATATAAGATTTGAAAAGCAGCCGAATTGCTTTTGAAGTGAAATAATAAATATAAAATACAATCTAACTATGAGAAAGAACATTTTCATATTTCAGTTACTTCTAGCATTCCTTTTTGGAACGTCATCAGGAGTTTTTGCCCAAGATCCTGCAGGCATAACGGGAAATGCAGATATGGGGCGTAAATTATTTGCTGGAATGGAGCATTTTCAGAACGGAGGTGTTTCGTGCCTATCATGCCACAACGTAGGAGGACAAAAAATTCCTGCTGGAGGATTAATGGCAAAAGACCTAACCAACGCATTTAGCAGAATGGGGGGTGAAGCTGGTATTGGAGGTATATTGGGTGCTCCACCTTTTCCTGCAATGACCTATTCGTATAAATACAACCCAATAACAGAACAAGAAATTGCTGATATCGCGGCTTTCCTAAAACAAGCAGATGCTGCAAATCCAGACTATATTCCAGCTACCATAGACGATGGTTTCAAAACAATGCTTTTGGGTGGAGGTCTAGGCTTAGTGGTCTTCTTTGCATTGATACACATGCTATGGGGCAACCGTAAACGAAGCAAAGTAAAGGCTGATATATTAGCCCGATAATAAATATTAAAAAATAAAATTCTAAATAGAAAAAAATCTTTTGACTATGGGATGGATAGATGATATAATATCACCAAAAACTCGTAAATGGGAGGAGTTTTACAGAAACAGATGGCAGTATGACAAGGTTGTACGAAGCACACATGGTGTGAACTGTACTGGAGGGTGTTCTTGGAATATCCATGTAAAAAATGGTATCGTAGTATGGGAAACTCAAGCCTTGGATTACCCTGTATTTGCCAAAGGAATTCCACCATATGAGCCACGTGGCTGTCAAAGAGGAATATCATATTCTTGGTACTTATATAGCCCGATTCGGGTAAAATACCCTATCGTAAGAGGGGCACTAATAGATCTTTTTAGAGCGGAAATGAAAGCTGCAGGTAATGACTCTGTCAAAGCATGGGAAAACCTACAAGCTGATCCTGTAAAAAGAGCACGCTACCAAAGAGCTAGAGGAAAAGGTGGATTTAGACGTGTACGTTGGGATGAGTTATTAGAACTTATTGCAGCATCTAATATTCATACAATCAAAAAGTATGGTTCTGATAGAGTAATTGGATTCTCTCCAATTCCTGCAATGTCCATGCTTTCTTATGCTTCTGGTGCTCGATACTTACAATTATTAGGAGGTATTAACTTAAGCTTCTATGATTGGTATTGTGATCTTCCAAATGCATTCCCTGAAATTTGGGGAGAGCAAACAGATGTTTGTGAATCTGCTGACTGGTATCATTCTAAGTTTATTGTTTCTATGGGAGCAAATCTTGGTATGACTCGTACTCCAGATATTCACTTCTTCTCAGAGTCTAGACATAATGGAACAAAGACAGTAGTAATGGCACCTGACTTTAGTATGGTAGCTAAACATGCTGATCAATGGATTCCACTTCATGCTGGTTCTGATGGTGCATTTTGGATGGCTGTGACTCATGTAATCTTACAAGAATATCATGTTAACAAGAAAGTACCTTACTTTGTTGATTACTTAAAAAAGTACACAGATACTCCTTTCTTAGTTAGATTAGAGAAAAACAGTGAAGGGCATCTTACTCCAGGTAGAATGGTAAGAGCAAACGAAATTGCTAAATACCAAAATGCAGAGAATGGAGACTGGAAATTCTTGAACTATGATGCAAACACTGGAGATTTAGTTTCTCCAATGGGAACAACTGGTTATAGATGGCAAGAAGAAAAAGGAAAATGGAACCTTAAACATGAAGATGGTGAGACAGGTCAACAATACGATCCTGCTTTATCTCTTATAGATATGAAAGACGATGTTCAACAAGTAGAATTTGTTGAGTATGGTTTAGATAAAAAAGCTTTGAGAGGTGTTCCTGTTAAGTATATTACTGATGCTAATGGTAATAAACTGACTGTAACAACTGTATATGATTTGACCATGTCTCAATATGGTGTAAGTCGTGGATTACCTGGAGAATATCCTGCAGATTATAATGATAAAACTCAGGCTTATACTCCTGCATGGCAAGAAATCTTTACAGGAATAGGCAAAGATACCATCTTACAATTTGCTGAAGAGTGGGCTAGTACAGCAGAAGCTACTGAAGGTAAATGTATGGTGATTGTTGGTGCTGGTATCAACCACTGGTTCCACGAAAACTTGATGTATCGTTCGTCTATCATGGCTCAGATGCTAACAGGATGTAATGGTAAAAATGGTGGTGGAATGAACCACTATGTAGGACAAGAGAAATTGGCTCCAATGGATTCTTGGGGTACAATCATGTCTGGTAAAGATTGGCAAAATGGTGTTCGTTTGCAACAAACTCCAATCTGGCATTACATCAATACAAGTCAGTGGAGATATGATGGTAACCAAAAATTCTACAACAGTTCTCCTGACAACAAGTTAGCTAATACACATACAGCTGACTGGGCAGTGAAAGCAGTTCGAAACGGTTGGATGCCTTACTACCCTCAATACAACAAAAACAACTTTGAGATTGTAAAAGATGCTCAAAAAGATGGTTGTGATACTGATGAGAAGATTGTAAACTACATAGTAGATCGCCTAAAAACTGGAGAGCTTAAACACTCTGTAGTTGAACCAGATGAAGAAATCAACTTCCCAAGAGTTTGGTTTATCTGGAGAGGTAATGCAATTGGTACTTCAGCAAAAGGACATGAGTATTTCTTAGATCACTATTTAGGAACACACTCTAACAAAATTGCAGATGAAGTAGCTGGTGATATAGTAGAAGATATCGTATACAAAGAAAAAGGTGCAAGCGGAAAAATGGATTTGGTGATCGACATCAACTTCCGTATGGATACTTCAGCATTATATTCTGATATCGTTTTACCTACAGCATCTTGGTACGAAAAAGCAGATATCAACTCTACTGATATGCACTCTTTCATCCACCCATTATCTGCTGCCATTCCTCCAGTATGGGAAGCAAGAACAGATTGGCAAATCTTCCAATCATTGGCTAAGAAAGTGAGTGCAATGGCTCCTAAATACTTGCCAGATGTAATGAAAGATGTTATTAATGTTCCTC
Organism: Aureispira sp.; assembly: GCA_024222455.1. Classification (GTDB taxonomy): domain Bacteria; phylum Bacteroidota; class Bacteroidia; order Chitinophagales; family Saprospiraceae; genus JAAEPD01. The sequence goes on along the minus strand of JAAEPD010000334.1, from coordinate 11,454 downwards.
TTTCTCATGATTCTAAAGATGAAATGAGCCAACCTAGATTATTAGATTGGAGCAAAGGAGAATGTGAGCCAATTCCTGGTAAGACAATGCACAAAATCACTTTTGTGGATAGAGATTATACTAAGATATATGACAAGTTTATCTCTCTAGGAAAAGGTATTGAGAAGAAAGGATTGGGTGCACACGGTAATCACTATATGTGTGAGGATGTATACCAAGAAATGCTTGAGGACAAACGACATCTACAAAAATGGGATGATGGTGAAGAATATCCATCTCTTAAAGATGATGTTGAAGCGATCAATGCAATCTTAAAACTATCTACTCTTACTAATGGTAAGTTATCAGATAGAGCATACAAAAATGCTGCGAAGAAAATCGGTATTCCAGAAATTGCAAAACTAGGTGAAGGATATAAGCAAGTTTCTATCGATTATAATGATTTGCAAGCACAACCAAAACGTTATAATTCTTCACCACTTTGGTCAGGCTTAATGCATGATGGTAGAACATATTGTGCTTATACTTACAATATAGACTACTTAGTTCCATGGAGAACAGTCACAGGACGCCAACACTTCTATTTAGATCATGATGCTTACATAGCATTTGGAGAACACTTGGCAACCTACAAACCCTCTCCTACTCCTGAAGTTTATGGTGATTTGAGACAAACTGTAAATGATGGAAAAGCTAGAATGTTAAACTGCTTGACTCCGCATGGTAAATGGCACATTCACTCAACATATGGAGATACACTAAGAATGTTGACCCTATCAAGAGGTGGAGAACCTTGTTGGTTGAGTGAGGATGATGCAAAAGACTTAGGAATCAATGACAATGATTATGTAGAGGTCTATAATGATCATGGTACTTATGTAACAAGAGCTTGTGTAAGTGCAAGGATTCCTAAAGGTGTTTGTATTGTTTATCATGCTGTAGAGCGTACTTACAATATCGCAAAATCTCAAGAAAGAAGAGGATCTAAAGGCGAAGCACGAAGAGGTGGTATGAACAACTCTTTCACAAGAGTTCACCTTAAACCAAATCTTATGTGTGGTGGTTATGGTCAGTTTACTTACCATTTCAACTACTGGGGCCCTGTAGGTGTCAATAGAGATACACACGTATTAGTACGCAAAATGGATAAAGTAGAATTTTAACTTTTAATAATATCACAATTAGTCTGTGCATAGCTTACCAGCATGCATTTGGAAAGAAATGCACAGACTATTTTAATTTATAAAGCTATGGATGTAAGAAGTCAGATATCAATGGTATTTCATCTCGATAAATGTATTGGGTGTCATACTTGTTCTGTAGCCTGTAAGAACGTTTGGACGGACAGACGTGGCGCAGAATACATGTGGTGGAACAATGTAGAAACCAAACCAGGAACAGGTTATCCTACCAAATGGGAGGATCAAGATATATATAAAGGTGGATGGGAGAAAAACGGTAACTCTGTATCTCTAAAAGGAGCAGGGAAATTGAAAGGTTTGAAAAACATCTTTCACAACCCACATTTACCAGTATTGGATGATTATTATGAGCCTTGGGCATACAAATACCAAGACTTATTTACTGCTCCAGAAGGAGATGATCAGCCAACAGCAAGAACAGTATCTCTAGTAACAGGAGAAATCATAGATGTAAAATCAGGTCCTAACTGGGACGATGATTTAGGTGGTACACCAGATTATGCAAGAAAGGATGTAAACTTCAAGAATCTTACTCAATCTGAGCAAGACTCTATGTTCCAATTGGAGCGTATGACTCTTCACTATTTGCCACGTATTTGTAACCATTGCTTGAACCCTGCTTGTGTGGCAGCCTGTCCATCAGGTGCGATTTATAAGCGTGGTGAAGATGGTATTGTTTTGATCAATCAAGACAGATGTAGAGCTTGGAGAATGTGTGTAACAGCTTGTCCTTACAAGAAAACTTACTACAACTGGAATACAGGTAAATCAGAGAAATGTATCTTATGTTATCCTCGTATTGAGTCAGGTCAGGCTCCTGCTTGTATGCACTCTTGTGTTGGTCGTATTCGTTATTTGGGAGTGATGCTTTATGATGCGGACAAAATCCAAGAAGTAGCTTCTTGCGATGAAAACCAAATTGTAACAAAACAAATGGATATCTATTTAGATCCAACCAATCCTAACGTAATTGAGCAAGCTAGAGCTAACGCAATTGCTGACTCTACTATAGTAGCAGCTCAAAACTCTCCTGTTTACAAGTTTGTAAAAGAGTGGGATATCGCATTACCATTGCACCCTGAGTTTAGAACATTACCTAACCTATTCTATGTACCACCATTATTACCTTCAATGGCTGCAGTAGATGGCGAAGGATTGTACAACTCTACTACCACAGAAAAATTGTGGGATGGTATAGAGAAAGCAAGATTACCAATGAATTATCTAGCTTCTCTGTTTAGTGCTGGAGATGAAGAAATGATCAAAGTAGTGATGAAGAAACTAATGGCTGTACGTCTTCACAGACGTGGTAGCACTGTTGGCGATTTAGAAAAAGCTCGTATTGCAGATGCAATGGCTGAAGCTAAAGTTTCTGAGGAAATGGCTGAAAAAATCTACCAATTGACCTCTCTTGCTTCTTTTGATGAGCGTTTTGTTATTCCTCCTGCACACAAAGAGGAAGCTATCGAAATGTTAGAATCAACTGCTGATGCAAAAGGTGAAACTGGATTTGGATTCAGCCTTAAACCTAAGCGTGGTTTATAGTACAATATAGTGTAAGCGTGAGGATGGAATATAATATTCCATCTTCATACTTCCCATTATTTGAACAATACACAATTAAGATAAAAGTTAAACAGTATCAAAAATAAGGATATGAATAATATGTCACACTATCAGTACTTTGCTCCTTTGTTTGGGTATCCCTACGAAAGTATTTTTGAGCAAACGGAGGCTTGTAAAAACCTTATTGCAGAAAAATATCCTGAGGTATTGGATGAGTTCCTATACTTTGCTGAGTACATAGCAAAAACACCTCTATCAGAAATAGAGGAAGTTTTCACTAAAACCTTTCATATCCAAGCTATTTGTTATTTGGATTTAGGTTATGTAATGTTTGGAGAAGATTATAAAAGAGGCGATTTCTTATCTAATATGATCGTGGAGCAAGCTAATGCTGGCAATGATTGTGGAGATGAACTAGCTGATAATTTAACTAGTATTCTAACACTATACCCTAAGATAAAAGAGCAAGTTTTTGCAGAAGATTTAGCAACTCGAATAGTCATCCCTAGTCTAAAAGAAATGATCAAGGAGTTTGATGAAGCTGTGCTTGCTTTCAAATCGGCTATCCTAAAAAAGAAACATAAGGTTTTGATACAAGAAGGGCTTAAGAATAAGAATATTTATAAGAGTGTTCTTATTGTCTTGCTCCATATTTTCGAAAAAGACTTTAAGCATGTAGACTATCAAGGTTTAGAAGCTAAACCTTTGGGTTCTGATGCTTTCTTATCTAGTTGTGGTACTTGTTCTACTCCATCGACTACCACATAAATGTGAACACGAGAAATATCTAAATATAAACGTATTAAAATATCTAAGATATGTATTTAAAAGCTTCAAAAACTAATGTTTGGCCCTTCATGAAGGGGATGTTAGTCATGCTATTCTTTTTGTCCGTGAGCTTTCAGGCGACTGCTCAAGATGGAAAAGAGTTGTTTGTAAACAAGTGTGCATCTTGTCACGCTAAGACTTCTGATCGATTAGTTGGACCTGGACTTGCAGAAAGTACAACTAAATATACTCAAGATTGGTTGCGCAAATGGGTAAAAGACTCTAAAGCAATGATTGATGCAGGAGATGCACAAGCTGTTGCTGTTTATGAGGAATTTAACAAAGTTCCTATGATTCCTTTTCCTAGTTTAACTGATGCAGAAATTGATGCTATTTTTGCTTATGTAGATGCTAGTAATGGTGGAGGTGCTACTACTACTGCCACTACGCCTACTGCCACACCAAGTGCACCAAGCAATAATGCTACAGCAGCACCAGGATTAACTTTTTCATGGAGAGTATTCTCTTATGTATTTGTATTCCTTGTTTTGCTTGGGTTGATTTATGTAGGACGTGTAGAACTAAAAGTAAGAGGTAGAATGGTTGAAGAGGATAAAATTCCTTGGGGACACGAAAAAGCTCCTATAACTACTTTGGTGGTTATGATAACTGTTGCTTTGGCTGTTACTGCTGCTATCATAGATGGTGTTTGGAACGGTTCTGCAATGATGAGCTATATGCTATATGCTGCCTTACCTTATGCTGCTATCGTTATTTTCTTGATAGGAACTATCTATAGATATAAAAATAGAGGTTTTCAAGTATCTTCCTTATCATCTCAGTTCTTAGAATCTAAGACACTATTTTGGGGTGTACAACCTTTTCACTGGGGTATTTTAGTATTGTTTTTTGGACACTTGATTGCTTTCTTATTCCCAAGATCAATTTTGCTTTGGAACGGTAGCCCTGTTCGATTAATGATTTTGGAAGTATCTGCTTTTGTTTTTGCATTATCTGCATTAGTTGGTTTAATTATACTGATAAACAGAAGAATCACCAATCCTAAAATCAAAGTTGTTTCTAATGGAATGGATATGATGGTTTATACCACATTATTAGTTCAAATAGTTTCAGGTATTGGTATTGCATTGACATGTCGTTGGGGGTCTAACTGGTTTGCTACTGTATTATCTCCATATTTGGTATCTATAGTGGCATTAAATCCACAAATAGATGCAGTAGCTGCAATGCCTTGGGTAGTCCAATTGCACATTGCTTCAGCTTTCTTTATCATTGCAATTATTCCTTTCACTAGATTTGTTCACTTCTTGGTTGCTCCGTTCAACTATATCTGGAGAAGTTATCAAGTTGTTATCTGGAATTATGATAGAAAAGATATCCGTAAATCAGACAAACATACTTACGGAAAAAGAACTCGAAATCACTAGAATACTGACTTCTATAACAACTCAATTTTGATGGAGAATTAAAAAGTTGAGTTGTTATAGGTTAGTAAATATTACATAGAATATAAAAAAACTCCAACAACATTAGTTTGTGGGCTTACCACAAGTTTTGGGTTGGCAGCCTTATTGCCAAAGCGAGTAATAAGGCTGTTTTTTTCTAAAAATTGACTTAAAAGCTATTTCACTAGACATATTTCACTTATAAAATCTTAAAAAGAGAATGGACAACAAGAAGCTAAACAAGGTTCTATCAAAAACAGACCCGATAAAAAGAAACGTAGAAAAAAAATTGGAAGCAGATGAGCTTTCTCCTATGGACCCACCAGTAGCTTATGGTGCAGAGCAGAATATAACTGATTATGCTTATGAAGACTACCATAAAGCCATACAACAATTCATAGATGAACATAAAGTAGCATTAGACTTCATCAATGATTTTGAAAATGCATTAACCATTTTCAAAGCTAATGCTTATGTGCACGATGAATATACTAATGGTGCTTTCAAAGCTTTCTTTTCTTTCTTTGATGACAACTTATTGAAACATAATGAGCGAGAAGAAAAAGCCTTATTCCCCCTTTTACACAAACGATTGATAGAGGTTGGAGAGCACAGTAATGGGACTCTAAACCCAACAACAGCAATCAACCTAATGGAGGATGACCATGTTCAATTCATTCAACTAGGAACATTAGCTTTCAACCTAATGGGTTTAGCATCTAGAATATTGCACCCTCAATCCAAGACCTTCATTTTGGATGTGGCTTATGATAATGCAAGAGAGCTTATAGAGCTGCTTAAACTGCATATCTACAGAGAGGACAATAGATTGTTCCCTCTAGCTCAAAAATTTATCACGGAAGAAGAATTTGAAAAGATTCATGTAGAAATGGGTAAATATTGATGCTTAATTTAATGATACTTTGCTAAAGTTGGCTATTACTAGATTTTAGCAAAGTATTGTTTTTGAGAGAAAGAGAAAAACAGACAACTATGATAATAGATCGATATAACAGAGTACACGATTATTTAAGAATATCTATTACAGAACGATGCAATTTGAGGTGTTTTTATTGTATGCCAAGTGAAGGTATTCAATTGACTCCTAAACCACACTTAATGTCTAAGGATGAGATCTTAGACATTGCAAAAACAATGGTGGGAATGGGCATCAAAAAGATAAGATTAACTGGTGGTGAACCCTTAGTACACAAAGAAGCTCATCAAATCATTGAAGGATTGGGGAAATTGCCTATAGAATTAGCGATTACTACCAATGGAATCATTGTTGATAAATTTATAGACACCTTCAAAAAAAGTGGCCTAAAATCGGTAAATGTAAGTTTAGATACTTTAGATCGAGATAAATTTCAAGTTATTACTCGACGAGACTACTTTAATCGGGTCTTATCCAATATTTATAAATTAGTTGATGAGGGTTTTAAAGTCAAAGTCAATGTAGTATTGATTCGAGATACCAATGACTATGAACTAATTGATTTCCTAGAGCTCACCAAAAATATCAATATACAAGTCCGGTTTATCGAATTCATGCCTTTTAGTGGCAACAAATGGGACTGGAGTAAGGGCGTTTCTATTAAAGAAATTTTGGATACTGTAAATGGTTCTTATGGCGATAAATTGGTCAACAGAATAGAGGACAAACCTCATGATACTTGCAAAAACTATCAAATTGATGGTTATCAAGGTACTTTTGCCATTATTAGCTCTATCACACAACCATTTTGTTCTTCTTGCAATAGAATACGACTTACAGCAGATGGTAAACTTCGAAATTGTTTATTTGCCACAGATGAAACAGATTTGCTTACAGCATATCGAAATGGTGAGGATATCACAAAATTGGTGATGGAAAACATACAAGCAAAAGTTGCTGAACGAGGTGGCTGGAAAAACTTTGAGGAGTTGGCCAAACCAGAAAATCATAATAAAAATAGAAGTATGGTTTTAATAGGAGGTTAATACTCCCCTATAAAAAGATCTTTTGATGGAATTGTCAAAAGATCTTCTTTATTTAGTACCTTAAAAAAGAGAATCCTACCCAAAAACTGTTTTAAGAACACCATAAAAGATCTAATCTATGATAGATGTAGAAGTTGCCAAGCAGTATATTATTGATAATACATCATTGCTAGGTACCACTGAATTGCCTTTAGAGCAAACGTTAGGCTTTATTTTGGCAGAAGATATTTTATCTCCTATCAACATGCCTCCATTCAATCAATCTGCTATGGATGGTTATGCTTTGAAATTCCATGAATCGTTGTCGTATGCAGTAGTTGCAGAAATACAAGCAGGAGGCGGTGCTAACCCCATTATGAAAGCAGGTGAAGCTATTCGTATATTCACAGGCGCAGCAGTTCCCAGCAATGCTGATGCTGTCATCATGCAAGAAAAAACAGAACGTGAAGGAGATATACTCACAATAACAGAACAGCCACTTTTAGGTAAAAACATCCGCTTGGAAGGAGAGCAAATCAAAAAAAACAGCCTAGCATTGGCAAAAGGAACACCATTAACACCTGCTGCCATTGGTTTTTTGGCAGGGTTGGGTGTTTCTACTATCAAAGTTGTTCAACAACCTAATATAGCTGTCATAACAACAGGCAATGAACTGGTCAAACCTGGAACCCCCTTAGAATATGGAAAAATCTATGAAAGCAACGCTGTAATGTTAGCAATGGCAATCCAAAATTCTGGTTTTAAGGTTGCTAAAATGGGCCATGTAAAAGATGATTATGCCAACACCCTAAAATTATTGGATCAACAGATTTCAGAGCAAGATTTTGTTTTTATTACAGGAGGTATTTCTGTTGGAGATTATGATTTTGTAGGCAAAGCCTTGACAGAATTAGGGGTTGAGGAGATTTTTTATAAAATAAAACAAAAGCCCGGCAAGCCTATTTATATGGGTCAGAAAGGCAAATGTATTATTTTTGCATTGCCAGGTAATCCTGCTTCTGCCCTAACCTGTTTTTATCAATACGGTCTAATGTCGCTCAAATTAGCAGCTGGATTCAAAGAGTTTGAGCTCAAAAAGACATTTTTATCTCTAGAAGAAACTTATCATAAAAAAGGGGCTCGAAGCCATTTCCTAAAAGCTCAACTCACAGAAAATGGTGTGCAATGCTTAAAAAGCCAAAGTTCAGCAATGCTGATTTCTTTTGCAGAAGCAGATGCCTTAATATACATTCCCAAAGATAAAATGATAGTAGAAAAAGGTGAGTTGGTAGAAGTGCATCATTTACCCTAATTAATAATATCTATGAACAATCAATATCACATCAAATCTAGAATTTGGATAATAAAAGATGATCATACCTTTTTAGGTGAAGGTAGAGTAGAGTTATTGGCTAATATTGATATATTAGGCTCTATAAATAAGGCTGCAAAAGCAATGAAAATGTCTTATCAAAAAGCTTGGAAGATGATAGATAGCATGAATGCAGATGCCAACAACCCTTTGGTTATAAAAACATCTGGAGGTAAACAAGGAGGAGGCACTATTCTAACTCCTTATGGCAAAAAGGTTCTAAAACTTTTCAAAACACTCCAAAAAAAGCAACACACCTTTTTAACAAAAGAATTGAAAAAACTAGAGTTTTAATGATACGATTTTTATGCTTTTATACCCTCTTAATTACTATTGCTTGCAATCCTTCTAAAACGAACAAAACAATAACAGTGGCTACTGCTGCTAGTACTCAATATGCATTAGACGAGTTGATTCAACTATTTCAAGAAAAAAATGATATTACTGTCCATAAATTAGTAAGCTCTTCAGGTAAACTTACTGCCCAAATCGAAAATGGAGCACCCATTGATATTTTTATTTCAGCAGACATGAAATATCCCAACAATTTAGCAGATAAGGGATTTTCAATAGGCTCCCCAACAATTTATGCTAAAGGGCAATTGGCTATTTGGATGATGCAAGATAGCTTTGAGAAAAGCTCTGTCAATAAAATTTTAAGCAACCCTAGCCTCAATAAGATCGCAATAGCAGACCCGACTACAGCACCTTATGGTGTATTGAGTCTCAACTCTCTAAAAGAATTAGGGGTTTATGAACTACTAAAAACTAAATTAGTTTTTGGAGAGAGTATTGCCCAAGTCAATCAATATGTGATGACAGAATCTGTAGAAATAGGATTGACAGCCTTATCAGTTGTCATGGCTCCCCAAATAAAAAACAAGGGCAAATTTATAGCCATCCCTAATGCTGAATTGGAACAAGGAATGGTATTAATAAAGGAAAGCGAAGAGAGCAAAAAATTTTATCAATTTCTACAATCAGATATAGCTAAAAATGTCTTTCAAAAATATGGTTATAAAATTTAGATTATGATAGCTAAAAGTGCATTGACTGGAGTTATTTTGGCAGGTGGCCAAAGCCGCAGGATGGGGACTAACAAAGCTCTCATGAATTATAATGGAAAACCTTTTATTGAGCATATTCTAGAGGCATTAAAACCTGTTGTTAGCCAGATTATTATTATTGGCAAACAAACAGACTATGGCTATTTAGGTTTAGCTGTACACCCTGATATAATCGAAGATGCAGGCCCTGTAGGAGGAATTTATACAGTATTATCTCATTCCAATACTCCGTATAATTTGGTATTAAGTTGTGATATTCCTTCTATACAAACAGAAGTTTTATCATTCCTAGTCCAAAATAGCTCTACACAAGCCATCAATACTTTATCGTTGAAAGGAAGAGCTCAACCAATTACAGCAATCTATCACAAAAAATGTCTACCTACATTCAAACAAGCTCTTGATGCACAAAGATTGAGATTAAGTGATTTATTAGTACCTTTAAATGCACATTTGATAGATTGCCCTAAACACCTTGAAAGCTGTTTAGCAAACATTAATACCATTAGAGATTTAGAGAATTTAGAGAATCAATTTATGGAAGTAACAATTAAATATTTTGGTCTAATAAGTGAGGCTTTGGAGAAGGAACAAGAAGTCATGAACCTACAACAAAACAGCACAGCAAAGACATTAAGAGAAGAATTAGAAAACCAATATCCAAAACTTAAGGATAAAAACTACCAAATTGCTATTAATCAAGCAATAGCTAATACTGAAACATCCATTAGTTTGGGTGATGAGATTGCCTTGTTGCCTCCTTTTGCAGGAGGATAGTTTGAATAGTTTTTTGAATACTATACTATGAATTTATCAACGGAAGAATTATCTAGATATAGTCGACATTTACGACTAAAGGAAGTTGGAGAGGAAGGTCAAGAAAAGCTTAAAAATGCTAAGGTTTTAGTAATTGGAGCAGGTGGCTTAGGTTGCCCTATTTTGCAATATTTGGCAGCTGCAGGAGTTGGAGAATTAGGTATTATTGATTTTGATGAAGTAGAAGAGAGCAATCTACAACGTCAAGTCTTGTTTGGGACTAGCGATATAGGTACCAACAAGGCTGTGGCAGCCAAAAATAGATTAGAATCCCTCAATCCTCTCATCACTATTACGACTTATCCTTATAAACTAACCACCAAAAATGCCTTAGAGCTTTTTGCTAGTTATGATATTATAGTGGATGGTAGCGACAATTTTTCAACACGCTATTTAGTCAACGATGCTGCCATTATTTGTGGGAAACCATTAGTTTACGGAGCTATTCATCGCTTTGAGGGACAAGTTTCTGTTTTTAATTATGAAGAAGGCCCCTCCTATCGTTGTTTATTTCCCAATCCTCCCAAAGCAGGTAGTGTTCCTAATTGCTCCGAAATTGGAGTTTTAGGTATTTTACCAGGAATAATAGGGTCTATGCAAGCTACTGAAGCCCTAAAATTGATATTGGGGATAGGGAAACCCTTATCTGGAAGATTATTGGTTTATAATGCACTAAATCACCAACAACTGCTCTTACAAATTTCCAAAAATGTAGAAGTTATTGAACAAACTAAACAAAGTGTTGATGATTTTGAAGATATGAATTATGATGTATTCTGTGGTATAGAACCTATTGATACAGATAATATTCAAGAGATCACAGCTGAAGAGTTGGCCAACAAGCTTCAGACTCAAAGCGTTCAATTAGTAGATGTTAGAGAAAGTTTTGAACAGCCTAAACTCACAAAATATCCTGTTATATCTATTCCTGTAAAGGAAATACTAACAAAAGCAAGTAATATAGACAAAACGTTAGAAACTGTCATTTTTTGTCAGCATGGCATTCGAAGTCAACATGCAATTGAGCTGTTGCAAGAACATTTTGGATTTAAAAATTTAAGCAACCTAAAAGGCGGCATAATAAAATTACATCGATTATTAAAGGTTATGTAAGTAATTATAGTAGATGATAAATTGTTCTTTTTTATTTAGCCCTTCGTTAGACAACCTACCTTAATAGCTAAGGCTATTAGGCAGAACATCTACCTTGTCTAATCAAAAAATTACGGCTTTAT
>JAAEPD010000333.1 GCA_024222455.1 Aureispira sp. | reverse complement strand
CTAACATTTCTGTTAAGTGCTTTTTGTCGGTCGGGGTTGCAGGATTCGAACCTGCGACCCCCTGCTCCCAAAGCAGGTGCGCTAACCGGACTGCGCCAAACCCCGAAAGAACATGGCGGAGGGTGCGAGATTCGAACTCGCGGTACCCCGTTAAAGGTACGCCAGTTTAGCAAACTGGTGGTTTCAGCCACTCACCCAACCCTCCTTGAGCGGTCACAAAATTAAAGCATTTTTTTAAAAGGCAAAATATTTTCCACAAAATTTTTGTTTTTTCCTCAAAAAAAAATCAATCTTGCTATTCTATTATCCAAATATAAAACATTTAACATGCAACTCAAAGAAAAAGTTCAGAAGTTAGCAAATGAATTTTATCCAGTAGCAGTCGGTATTCGAAGACACCTGCATCAGTATCCAGAGTTGTCATTTGAAGAATATGAGACTAGTAAGTTTATTGCAAAAAAATTAGAAGAATGGGGCATTAGTTTTTCTATCATTGGTAAAACTGGCTTAACAGGAACAATAGAAGGCCAAAATCCAACAAGTAAAATAGTAGCCTTGAGGGCAGATATTGATGCTTTGCCTATTTTGGAGGCCAACGAGGTTGAATATAAATCCAAAAATGAAGGTGTTATGCATGCTTGTGGGCATGATGTGCATACAACTTCTTTGTTGGGGGCTTTGTATATATTAAATAGTTTAAAAGGGGAATGGTCAGGAACGGTTAAGTTTATATTTCAGCCTGGGGAAGAGAAACTACCTGGTGGAGCATCTATTCTGATAGAAGAAGGTGTTTTGGAAAATCCTAAACCTCAAAACATAATAGGACAGCATGTAGAGCCATTGATGGAGGTAGGAAAGATTGGAATAAAACCTGGGCTATTTATGGCTTCTGCCGATGAGATTTATGTAACAGTTCGTGGCAAAGGCGGACATGGGGCTAAACCTCACTTATGTGTAGATACTATTTTATTGGCTTCTCACATGATTGTAGCCTTACAACAAATAGTGAGTAGAAATGCAGATCCACTTATGCCTTCAGTGCTTACTTTTGGCAAAATAAATTCTACAGGAGGCGCAACTAATATTATACCTAATGAAGTGAAAATATTGGGCACTTTTAGGACTTTTGACGAAGCTTGGAGGGCTGAGGCTCATCAGAAAATGAAAAGTATGGCAGAGAGCTTATGTGAAAGCATGGGAGGGGAATGTGAGTTTACAGTAGCCAAAGGTTATCCTTTCTTGAAAAATGATGAGACCTTTTCTGAACATGTCCGTTCAGCAGCAGAAACCTATTTAGGCAAAGAAAATGTATTAGAAATAGAAGCTAGAATGGGGGGAGAGGATTTTGCTTTTTATTCGCAGCAGATGCCAGCTTGTTTTTACCGATTAGGTGTCCAAAATCCTAATGGAACAGGGTTACATACTAATGTATTTGATGTAGACGAAAAAGCTCTAGAAACAAGTATTGGGCTTATGGCATGGTTAGCTATGCAGTAACAATCTAATTATAAAAGGAAGAAGGCACTTAAATCTATTAAATTTAAGTGCCTTCTTTTATATCTATAACACAGATTCTATTTAATTAGGAAGCTGTTGTTGTTGAATATAGCCTGCTAATTTAGTTTTTATTTCTGTCTTGAATTCTTCATCCTTACCTGTTTCTATCACACCTAAGATATTTTGAATTAAGAACATATTATCCTGCATTTCAGGTTTGAACTTACCAATCTTTTTAGCATCGGTCAAGGAATCAAAGAACATCTGACGCTCTTGTACTGCATCTGTCAAAATGCGAATGTGTTTTTTAGCATCTTCCTCGGCACCTATTCTGTAGAACATAGTGATAGCTTGCACACACATACGATTCTCTTCATAAGGGAAATTCATATGAGGGAAGGCCTCAAAAAACTTATTTAACGCAGCAACTGATTTTTCTTTGTTTGCAGGGTCTTTACTCATAGCATCTACCATACGAACAAAACCATATTGCAAACTGTGTACACTTGGCATATAACTTTCGTCAATAAACATTTTCTCTTTATCAAAGTTACCCCAAACGAATTTATTCATCATATTATCATACATACGATCAATATGAACACGGCCCATATTCATGGCTCCGTATTTAGCATCGCTAGGTGTACGAATAGGAACTATACGCAAGCCCATTCCTTCCATTTGGAGATAGTCTTTTAAGCCCATTATTTTTTCTGGACGACAAGTCACTGCAAAATAAATAGGGCGTTCCCATCCATTGGCAGCATTGGTAGCTACAATATCCATCAGAGCAATCTCATCTTTGAGTAAGTATTGTTTGCTACTAAAGTTAAATCTAATTTGATCTGCTACTAAAGAATCAGGGAAATCAGCAGGGACAGTACCATTTTTACGCACTTCTGCTTTATTGATTGGTAAAAAGACATCTTTAGCAGGAATATAACTTGCAAAGTTTTGACCACCTTGAATAGGAGGTGTTTTATCCTTACCCATAAAGTCAATTACTGCTCTAAGATCTTTAGGTTTGCCATCTATTGGTATTATAGGTAAGTAATTACGCTTGTTACCTTTATATGCTGCTGAAGGAATCGTCATTTTGATGCGATCTGATTCATTTACTTTTCTGCGAAGTCCCTCAATGTACCAATCTACAGCCAAAAGACTAAAGTTAACTACTCTAACATCTGGACGAATATTCTCGACCTCTTGAGCATACCAAAGAGGATAGGTATCATTATCACCATAAGTGAATATAATGGCATTCTGCTCACAAGTTTCTAAGAAGTTTTTAGCATAATCACGAGCACCATAATGATTTGCACGTGACTGCTCATCCCAGTTTTGAGTACCCATTAGAATAGGAGCTATTAGCACTGCTACTGTACCTAATGCAGCACTAGGCACGCCACCTATTTTGTCTTTTAGAAGTGTATATATAGCAGGCACAGCCATACCAATCCACATACAATAGGCAAATATAGAACCGACTAATACATAATCCCGTTCACGAGGTTCTTGAGGAGGTTGATTAGAAAAGACGATAATGGCTAATCCTGTCATTAAGAACATCACCAATACCCCAAAGGCTTCTTTTGGACGTCTACGGAAGTGGAAAAATAAACCTAACAATCCAAATAAAAATGGGATCATAAAGTAAGTACTACGTCCTTCTTCTTCCTTCCAGTTAGAAGGCATATAAGTGGTGTCGTAGGTTTTTCCTGCATCCAAGAAGTTAAGTCCACTAATCCAGTGACCTTTCTTGGGGTCACTACTAAACGAACCTTGTTTTGCATTTTGACGGCCTGCAAAATTCCACATGAAATATCGAATATACATCCAACCTATTTGATAGCGGAAGAAGAACGAAATGTTATCTCCCATTGTAGGTTTTTCTCCAGGTTTGAGCCCCAACCAACTTCTATATTGGCTACCTCTATCCATGTGTCCTAAACGTGGGAATAACATGTAATCACTCTTTTTGTACATGACTTCACCTTTCTCATCTACAATCTCATAAGTATAATCACCTGTTTGCTCATTTAGAACTGGACGATAAACATCTTTTTTCTTTACATAAGACTGAACAGGATCTCTTTCTGCCATAAAGTGAGGTCCATACATTAATGCACGATCACCATATTGTTCACGATTGATATAAGACAATAAACTATATGGATCACTAGGCGCATTCATATTGATTGTTGGGTTGGCACTTGCTCTCAAAACTACCATTCCATAGTTAGAGAAACCAATCAAAATCATAGCAAATATCATTAAACCTAAATGAAGATGGTAGTTGTTTTGTTTGTGAGCATACCATAATCCTGCTAGGATACCAGCAGTCAAAAGCAGTATAAAAAACAATACTCCAGACCAAATTGGCAGCCCAAAACTATTGACAAATACAAAGTCAAAAGCTGCTGCTATTTGAGGTGTTTTAGGGATAATAGCATATTGAATAGCGACCAATACAGCAAATCCAGCACCTGCAGCCATTACACTTTTCAAGAAAGGGAAGCTATTATCTTCGTGGTTTATTTGTTTGTAATAGTACAATACTCCTAATAGTGGAAGTACCAGCAAGCTTAATAAGTGAACCCCAATAGAGAGCCCTAGCATATATGCAATAAAGACTAACCAGCGATCTGCTTTGACATGATCCGTAACATACCAACGCAAACTAGCCCAAAGCACTAAGCCTGTAAAACCAGAAGACATGGCATATACCTCACCCTCTACTGCCGAAAACCAAACAGATGCAGCAAATGTAGTAGCTAAAGAAGCAGTAATACCAGCACCTAATATGGCAATAATTTGTCCTTGATCTGTAGGCTCTTCATTACGACCAACTAAAGCCAATTTGGCTAGAATAATGGTAGACCAACAGACAAACATAACTAACAATGCAGTACAAAAACCAGACATTAGGTTTAAGGCGTAGGCAATATTAGCAGGGTCATCAGAAATACTAGTTGCTAGAAAGGCAAACATACGCCCAATCATTAAAAATAAAGGTGCTCCAGGAGGGTGTACCACCTCTAGCTTGTAGGCAGCTGAAATAAACTCTCCACAGTCCCATAAACTCGTAGTTGGTTCGGCGGACATCATATACACCAACATGGCAATGAGAAACATTGCAAATCCTGTTAGTTTGCTTAGGTTATTGAACGATTTCATTCAGTATCAAAAATTTCTTGTGATTAAAATCTAATGCAAGGTTACATTAGCTATAGTCCAAATGAGTTGATTATATTTGTATTATTAGCTAGCAAAGGTAGGAAATCTAATTTTTTATACAAAAGGCTGTTATTCTTTTTATAGAATCTTAAGTGGATGTTAGGGTTTTATTCAACTTTAGAGCCCCAAAAGGGCAAAATTGCTTGTTTTTTATGCTATTTTTTAAGAGTTTTTTAGAAAAAAAAGGTCAAAAAAGAGAAAATGGCCAACACTTTTGTTGTGTTGACCACTAATTTTAATTCGAAAAAGTATATTAAAACAAACTAATATGTAGCTAAATTTGTATCAATTTCTTTAGCATAAGCTAATACACCTCCTTTAAGATTATATAAATTAGCATAATCATATTTGTCTTGCAATAGTCGAATTACATCTGCACTACGTTTTCCGCTTCGGCAATAAATAACCACTTTTTTATCTTTTTCAATAGTCGATAATTGATCTTCAACAGTTGCTTTAGGAATCAACTCCCCTCCAATAGTTACAATCTCTCGTTCGTACGTTTCTCGAACATCAATGAGCTGAAAGTCTAGCTTTAGATTTTTCCAACGTTCCAACTCTTGTACATCGATTTCTTGAATAGGGTTAAGCTGAATTTCTTCAGAGATTTTTGTTTCAGCTGGAGTTAGACCACAAAACTGATGATAATCGATCAATTTGGTGATTTTAGGACGAGTTGGGTTCTTTTTGAGTTTGAGTGTTCGTGTACTAAAAGATAGTGCATCAAACAAAAACAGTCGACCAACAAGCGGTTCGCCCACTCCCGTAATTACTTTTATGACCTCATTCGCTTGCAAACTGCCTAATATGCCAGGGAGTACACCTATTACACCACCCTCTGCACAACTAGGAACTAAACCTGGAGGAGGAGGGGCTGGAAACAAATCTCGATAATTGGGGCCAAAACTACCATCTTCATATTTATAATTGAATACAGAAAGTTGCCCATCGAACCGATAGATAGAAGCATACACGTTAGGGATACCCAATAGCACAGCAGTGTCATTGACTAAATAACGAGTTGGAAAGTTATCAGTCCCATCTGCGATTAAATCATAATCCTTTGCAATATCTAAAGCGTTTTCGGAGGTGAATTGAGTGTTGTAGGTATTGATTTGGATATGAGGATTGAGTGAGAGCAATTGATGTTTTGCCGCATTTACCTTAGGATGACCTACACAAGCTGTCCCAAATAAGACCTGACGTTGTAAGTTACTATCGTCTACTACATCAAAATCTACAATACCAATAGTGCCTACACCAGCCGCAGCCAGATAAAGCAACAACGGGCTGCCCAAACCTCCAGACCCTACAACCAAAACTTTAGCATTTTTTAGCTTGCGTTGTCCCTCTATATTAAATTCAGGGATAATTAAGTGGCGACTATATCGCTCCAGTTCTGCTTTTGAAAAATCTATATTTGCCATAGCTTTTTTTTATTTTTAGTAGTGTGTGTTAACTCTACTCACTAATGTTATTTTAATAGATTGTAATAATTATAACTCCCTCCTGCAATAGCAGGGATAATGCTGACGATTGTATTGTTTTCTAGAGTTGTTTGTTCCTTGTCAAGATCTAGAATATCGTCTTCGCCTACAAAAATTTTGATAAAGGGATGAATTTGCCCAGCTTCGTCAAGTAAGTGTTTTTGGAAATTAGGATACTGTTTTGCTAAATCTTCTATAGCAGCTTGAACCGTATTCTTGTTACTATCAATTTTAGCTTGATTGTTCGTAAATTTTCTCAACGGTGTTGGAATAATAATTTGTGCCATGATTGTTTCTAGTTTAATAGATGAATAAAATATGGATGTTTAAAATAAAGTAGAGCCTGTGGTCGGATTCGAACCGACGATAAACAGTTTTGCAGACTGCTGCTTTCAGCCACTCAGCCACACAGGCTACTTGTTTTTGTTATATGGAATAAGTCAAAACCAATATTTTTTCCTCCTCAAATTCTTGAAGCTGCTCATTCAGCCTCCATGAGGTTAGTTTGGTCGCATGTCTATCTTGCACAGACCAAATGAAGTAGGAAAAAAACGGAAGTGCCTGCTGCAAGTCATGTATAGATGGTAGTGCAGGATGATTTGGATGAGAATGGTAAATTCCCAATAATTGCAATCCCTTTTCTAATGCAATTCTTTCCGCCTGAATGTAGTCTAAAGGGGCAATAGCAAAACGCCTTTTTTGATCACCTTTTTGAACATTGGGTACGGCAATCACTTCTTGGATAGTTCGACTCTCTCCATGATCTTCTCCTAATAGAAAACCACAAGCTTCATTGGGGTAACCTAGCTCTAAATGTTGTTGTATTAGATCTTTTGATTCTGGGGTGATTAATACTGTATAGTTCATGATTTATCTGTGTTTAATGATTAGAATAATTGTTGGAGGACTTCGCCATATTTGCTAGCGTCATCAGGAAATAGGGTAACTACGGTACCTTTGTCTAGTTGTTTGGCAACCTTAATAGCTCCTGCTAGATTTGCAGCAGCAGAAGGGCTTACCAAAAGGCCTTCTTTTTTTGCAATCTGTTTGACGTAGTTGTAAGCTTCTAGTGTACTGATTTCTAGATGTTGGTCGGCTAGCGTGGTATCATAAATAGCAGGGACTTTTGCTGTTTCTAGATGTTTCCATCCTTCTAACCCATGTAGGGCTGTTCCTGGCTGTAATGCAATACTTTGAATATTGGGATTGAATGCTTTTAATCCCTTAGAGGTGCCTACAAAAGTGCCTGTAGTACCAAGCCCAGCCACAAAATGAGTGATTTTTTGTTGAGTTTGTTCCCAAATTTCGGGAGCTGTAGTTAACTGATGTGCTTGCCAATTAGCAGGATTGCTGTATTGATCTGCATAGTAATACAGATCTGGATATTTGGTAGCTAAATCTTGCGCTTTTTCTTGCGCTTCGTCTGTACCACCAAACTTAGAGGTATAGATAAGTTCTACACCTAATGCTTTTAGTATGCGTTTTCGTTCTTTTGATGCATTTTCGGGAAGTACTATTGTAAGTGGAATACCTAGAACTGCAGATATATGGGCATAAGCAATCCCTGTATTTCCGCTAGTTGCGTCTAGTAAGCGAATGCCTTGATGTAGCAGGCCACGACCTATAGCAGATTTGATGATATTAAAAGCGGGACGAGTCTTGACACTCGCCCCTAATTGTTGCCATTCCAACTTGACTAAAAGTTGCACATCTTTTTTCCAAAAAACATTTCTAATCGGAATTAGAGGTGTATTACCTATTTGTTTTTCAAGTTGATGTACTTTTTGGACAAGTGGAATTTCAGAGATCGTCGTTAATAGCATTATAAGAATTTTTTTACTAAATAAAGAATGAAGTTGTGCAGAATTTGATTCTAATTTTTCTTCTCCCTGTGTATCAATATTGAATTAAGGGCAAAAAAAAATCCTCCTTACCATCGAAATGATAAGGAGGATTTATAGAGTTAGTGTAGTTCTAATTTTATAGTCAAATTAAATATACATCTAGCTTATAGCGCTGCTTATCATCTCTGAGGAGATAACAGCAACAATAGGCGATATTAGATGTATAAAAATGTTTCATAAGAATATTGATGGTATAAATAAAAAAAGAAAACCTTTCTGGATATAGCTATCTCAGAAAGGTTTTCTAAAGTTATATTTTAAATCTATTGGTGTATACACATATTTTGGAACCTTCTGAAATGCTTAGTGAGCAAAACAGCAGCAGCAAAATTGGATATGTGTATAAATAGAATTCATTGTTTCTTCTTTTTGTCTACTACAAAGGTAAAGGCATTTGAATGAGGATTGCAAATTTTTTTTCATTTTTTTTTGCAGCTGATTAAACCTTCTTCATTTTACTCGCTCTAAGTAGGCGAATGAAAAAATCTATTTAACATACACCATCAATAAATATTAGACTATGAAAAACTTAGTATTGATCAGCTTCTCGTTGCTGTTAGGCTTGATGCCTACTTTTGCACAAGAGCAAGGAAAAAAATGTAGAAAAGGTCACAAAAAAAATCCTGAATTAAAAGCAGCATTAAAAACATATCATCAAAAAGAAATGCTACCTGTATTGCAAGCAAAGCATAGTGCTTTTGATGCAAAGCTAAACAATGAAGACTTGGCCTTTTTGACCCAAAAGCGTCAAGAATCTAAAGCAATGAGAGTAGAGCATAAATCACTTCGTCAACAAATAAAAACTGCTAAAGCAGAAGGTAAAACCAAAGAGGAAGTTAAAGAGCAGTTTGGGACAGAACGAGAGCAAATGCGTAACAAGAAAAAGGCTCTAGCAGAATCTATGCAACCTTTCATAAAACGCAATCAAGACTTGATAACTGCAACAGAAAATGAGCTAAAACCCAATAGAGAAAAATGGAATGCAGATCGTAAAGCTATTCGTGAGAAATATCGCCCAGCAGATGCACCATCAGCAGAAGAGTGCAAGAAAAAAAGAGAAGAGAAAGCTGCTAAGAATCCAGAAAAGGCAGAAAAACGTAAACTGATGCGCCAAGAAAAGAAAATTATGCGCTTTTTGTTGTGGGATGGAGAAGCTCGATCTATGGAAGATGTTGAACAGGCGGGCGATAACTCTACGATGGGTGGTTTGACTCAAATAAAAGAAGCTATGGAGTTGGATAACTATCCTAATCCAGCAAAAGAACAGACAACTATTCAGTTTAGTCTGCCAGATGCTGCCAGCCAAGTAAATTTGACGATCACTACTTTAGAGGGGAAGGTGGTTCAGCAGCAACAACTAGGAAAACGTGGAGCAGGCAAACATAGCTTTGATTTAGATGTTCGAGCTTTAGCTAATGGGCAGTATTTTTATACTTTAGAGGCAGATAAACAAAAGCTGAGCAAGACATTCATGATTAATAGATAAATACAAAAAAAAATAGCCAGATTGGTAAAAGGATTTGGCTATTTTTTTGTCTATACTGTGTCTTTTCCTAAAATTGTACGTCTGAGTATTTAGAACCTTGTGGGGAAGGTTGTTAATCTAAAGATTACAATGAAATATTCTATCATAAAATAAAGTAAGTAATGAAGAAGACTTTTGGAATTTTAACCATGTTAATTTTATTAGTTGTAGGAACAACTATGGCTCAAAAGGGCAAGAAGAATAAAAAAAATCCTGAATTGCGTAAGGAGTTACGCGATCATTATCGCACCAATATGTATCCTGTACTTCAAGAGAAACAAGCGGCTATAGATGCGGGCTTAAATGGAACAGATTTAGCTTCTGTCAACGCTAGTAGAATGGAGTATTCACAGCTGAAAGCTCAAGCAAGAGATGCTGCTAAAAAGCGCAGAGAAATGCGTAAGGCAGGAACGGATAAGGAAGTGATAAAAGAGAAAAGAAAAACAGATAAGGCAGAGTTCAAAACTGCTAAAAAAGGTATAATAGAATCTTTGTTGCCACTTATAGACTCTAATGAGGAGTTGGTGAAAGGTGTAATGTTAGAACTAAGGCCTTTGCGCAAGCAGTGGAAAACAGAACGTAAAGCTATCCGAGAGAAATATGCTCCTGCAGATGAGGAAGTTGCTGAAAAAGGCAAAGGCAAGAAGAAGGGAAAAAAAGGTAAGGATAAAGCAGAGTTTAATAAAAAACGTGCTGCAAAATTCTTGATGTGGGATAGAAATAAGGCACCTAAAGAGCCTAAAGCAAAAGGTGGAAAAGGTGACTTAGAAAAAACATTGGATAGTGAACCAACTTTGTTTGATGATGATGCTGAAGATATTCTTGGAGATGATTAGAATTTAGAGAGTTTGATGACTCATATTTATAAAAAAGCTATTTCATGGACTGTTTCATGGAATAGCTTTTTTTGTTTGGCTAATAGTATCGATACTTCTTGATATAAAACTTACTCACTTGTTCCATCCAGCAGTAAATAAACCAAGAATGGTTAGGCATGGTCAATTGATGTTTCTTTTTCCTCTTTTTACAAAGCTCTACTAAAGATCGCAAATCGTCCATTTTTTGTTTGCTAATAGCACTCACCAACATTTCGAAACGAGCATGGAAATCATCTAGATCCATTTGTTGAGCATAAAAATTAATCAACTCAGGAGATTTTAGCATCTTCTTGGCAGCATCCCAATCGCCTAGAGCTACCAAAAATTTAAATTTCATGGTTTGGGTCAATGCTTTTTGACGATCGTCAAGCGACTTCATATATATATCGACCTTATCAAGCAAAGCTTTGCTATCAGGACATTTTACTTTAGGGAAGCCAATTCCATAAAAATTTAATTCATTCATGAAATAAGGATAAAGCATGTCTTCCTCTCCATGATCTTGCTGAAATTCTTTGATTTGATCTATATAGCCTTTTGCATCATCCAAAGCACCAGCATTAACAGCAATTAAGTAAGAGTTGTGCAACTCCCGCTCTGTTACTCGAACATAAATGTTGCTATATTTTTCTAGATATTCTTTTTGTTGTTGTAGTTGTTGATTCGCCTTCTTAAAATTGTTTCGAGAAGCCCAATATACCGCCTCATCCTTATGGAAGTCTATAGCAGTACGTTCTATATGATCTTTTTCGTAGTGCAAACCAGGCATTTCTGGGTGAGCTTCAACCAATTTTTTATAAGCATTAAGGTGTCGACTAATGCCATTGTGTTGGCGCGCTGCCAAAAATATACTCCCCTTGAAAGCTAGATAATGATAAGTTTTTTTGAATCGAGGAAATGTTGTATGAGGCTTTATAATCCTTCGCATAGTTTGCAGAATTTGCTCCTTATCGTCTGAATACACCATCGAAAAACCATGCATCCGAAGATCTTTAGTCAGTTGAATTAGCTTTTGAGCATGTTGATACTTTTCTACATACTCTTTTTGGAGTTTTGCGTTGGTATAAGCAGTTGCTTGAGCACATCTTATACACAACTCTAGTACTTGAGGCAAGAGCTCAAAAATATTCAAATCCCAACAGCGTTTTTCCAGCTTCTTGAGCTTATCAAAAGCATGACTGTACTCATTTTTAATGATAAGTAACCTCAAGTAACTCAACTCTCTTTCTTCTGCCGTAAAACAGACAGGACTGTCCTTTAGTTGAGCCAATAACCAATCTTTTAGCTCTTGGCGGAGTTTATAAAAACGGTTGGTAAGCTTTTGGAAAGAATGATTTTCTAAATCCTCTTTATATATAGCATTAACAGCTTTTATGGTAGTTAGGTTTTTGCCCAAAGATTCTACTAAACCTATGAGTCTTAGCATTTTTGGAGCTGAGGAAAACACCTCTTTCAAGTGTTTTTTGCGCAGGCTGTCCAAGTCCTTATATAAGTGGTATAAGTCTTTATTCATAACAATACAATTTGGGAGATAATCAATAATAGTTAGATGACTATTCCAACAGTCTTAGAGATGGTGAGCTCTTACTGTATTATGTAAACATAATCGAAATAGTAAAGAAAACAAAAGGTGGGTATTATATCTATACAGTTAGCCAATTACAATGCCAACTAGAATTAAAATAGCCGTTCAACTATTTTGTGAGTTGATTTGCATGTTTTTAAATATTTGATTTTTAGTATTTTATAGTTGTTGGTTCTGAAGAGTATTAATTTCTAGTTTGGTTTCAAACCACTACAAATACCCTCTTTTTGCAAACAATTATTTTTTGATTCATTTTTGCCAAAGTAGATTAATGTACCCCTAATCTTAGGTCTTTAATTCCCAAATTTAAAAATGATAAAAATGAAACTTAGAACAATTTTAACTGCACTATGCTTTATAGCATTTATTCAATGGTCACAAGCTACTATTCTTACCGTAAGCAACAATGCAGGAGTGCCTGCTCAGTATACAGATGCTCAAACTGCTCACAATGCAGCTAATGTAGGAGACACTTTGTTTGTACATGCATCTGGAATAACTTATGGGAGTATAAACATTTCTAAAAAAATCACCATAATTGGAGAGGGGTATTATGGTGCTAGTCAGACTAAATTTGATAATATATATTTTACTAATAATGCTGCTACAGGAGGAAGTATTCAATCTATCTATATAGATAGTTATATTAATACAACAACAGGAGTTCAAGCAGATAATATAACTATAGAAAGAGTTTATCTAGATGGTTTAGGTTTTAGTAATAGTGAATATACAGTTATTCAAGTTAATGGCGACAACTGGATTATTAGACATTGTATTCAATACAGTAGTGAGTTATGTCGAGCACAATCTGGCCAAAATGATGGATGGATTATAGCTAATAACTATATTCATGATTATGATGCAGGGAGTTATACAGAGTACACAATTCAAGATTTGAATGGAGCAATTATTGAAAATAATATTATTGCAGCATCAGATAATGCTATAGATGATTGTACGAATACAATTATAAAAAACAATATCTTCTATAATATTGATGATATTGATAATGAGGATAATTCTAGTAATATATTTGACAATAATATGAGCAATAATTCAGCTACATTCACCCCAAATCCAGGCACAGGAAATATTACCAATACTAACCCATCTTTTGTCGCAGCCTTATTTGCTCCTAGTTTGAATGGATTATCAACACTAAATCTGAATTTACAAACTAGCTCTCCAGCCAAAGGCACAGGACAAGGTGGTACCGATATGGGAATACATGGAGGAGTGCTTCCAATGCCAAATCATTTACCATATGATGGCAAAGCAGCCAAGCCAAATATCGAAAATCTGCTTATCCTCAACCCAGTAGTTGGGCAAGGGCAATACCTTAAGTTTCAGATAGAAGCAAAAACACGTGATTAACCCATTTTTGCAATTATTCTTAAACTTAACGTGAACTAAGGATTAGAACAAGGAATAAAAGATTGATTTGTAAAGTTTTGTAAATTTGATTTGTAGAAAAAATCTAAAAACAGTCAAACCAATCTTTATGAATGTTCAATTTACAGAAAATAAGCTAATAAAATT
>JAAEPD010000332.1 GCA_024222455.1 Aureispira sp. | reverse complement strand
TAATTTTATTAGCTTATTTTCTGTAAATTGAACATTCATAAAGATTGGTTTGACTGTTTTTAGATTTTTTCTACAAATCAAATTTACAAAACTTTACAAATCAATCTTTTATTCCTTGTTCTAATCCTTAGTTCACGTTAATCTTAATGATTTAGCAGGAGCTTATCTTAATATGGGACGCTTTCAAGAAGCAATACCTCCATTATTGCAAGCCATGGCTATAATGGAAGAGGCTGAGGCAACCAATAGTCCTAGCTACTCTAGTAGCAATACCAATTTGGCAGGTGCTTACTGGCGATTAGGTAAATATGAAGAAACAGAACATTTGTTGGTTCGAGCAATTGAGATTACTAAAAACACATTGGGAGAGGAGCATCCAGAATATGCACAAAACTTGAGTAATTTAGGAGCTTTATATTATACAATGGAACGTTATGAGGCTACAGAACCACTATTCTTACAAGCTTTAGAAATTCGTAAAAAAGTATTGGGAGAACAGCATGTTGCTTATGGCAATAGCCTAAATAATTTGGCGGGCTTGTACCAAGATTTAGAGCGTTACAAGGAGTCTGAAGCTTACTATATAGAAACAATCAAAGTCTTGAAAGTTGCATTAGGTGAAGATCATCCATATTATGCAATTAGTTTAGAAGGCTTGGCTATGTTGTATACTAACACAAAACGCTATGCAGAATCTGAACCTTTGATGTTAGAGGTGCAGCAAATACGAAAGAGTGCATTAGGCGAACACAACCCTGAGTATGCAGAGGTACTACTTAAATTAGGAATAGTTTATACTGGTTTAGAACAGTTTGAAAAAGCTGAGCAGTTTTATGCTCAAAGTGGTTTTCTTTTAGAAAACACCTTAGGGAAATATCATCAACTCTATTTTAATTATTTGAATAATTTTTCAGAACTGTATAATGCAAAAGGAGATTTTGAAACAACAACTTCAAAGTTGTACCAAGCATTAACATTGAATTGTGTGGATAATGAGATCTCTTTTCCTAAAAATAGTCTGGATGATATTCCAACATATAAATTTCGGTCAGAGACAGATTTGTTAGAAACACTTAGGGCACTTTCTACTGCTGCTCAGAAACAATATATGCAAGATAAGAAGGCTAATAGAGAAGCTTTACTTGTTGCTTATTCTGCTACACAAGCATCCATAAAAATTAAGAATAGAATAAACAGTGAGTTTACTCAGCATAATGATAAATTGACCAACCTCAAGGTTATTGGAGGAATGTTGGCTACTGCTATTCAAATAGAATTGGAATTAGCCTCAGAAAAAGATGAAGCTACAGTGCGTAAGACTTTTCAGTATGCTGAGCAAAATAAGTCAATATTACTAACAGAAGCAACCAAAGCAAAGAATAGACAAACATTTGGCCAGTTACCAGATTCTATAGCTAAAAAAGAGGCAATGCTCCAATTGCAATTTAGTCAGCTCAAAAAGGAAGAGCTAGAAACGGCAGACCCTACAAAACGGATGGAAGTAACCAATGTATTGAACCAATTATCTATAGAAATAGAGGCTTTTAGGAAAGAATTGAAAGAGACCAATCCTAAGTACTACGAATTAAAATATAATACCACAACTAAGCAGTTGAAAGATATACAAGATGAATTATCTAGTAAAACTGCTTTGTTAGAATATTTTGTGGCAGATGAGTTTATTTATCTCTTTAGTGTCCAAAAAGAAAAAGCTAATCTATACACTCTCAAAATTAATAAGGATTCTTTGAATAGTAAAGTACGTGCTTTGCGCAATACCTTGACTAATTATAATTATATAAGAGACTACCCAGAAAAAGCGTATCGAAATTATACCCAAAACGCTTATTGGTTTTATGAGAATTTGCTAGCTCCTGCACTTGAGGATATCCAAAATGTAGAGGAACTAATTATTGTGGCAGATGGGGCTTTAGGACATGTTCCTTTTGAGGCTTTTCTGACCCAAAAACCTTCTGAGCAGTATACAAATTATAGGCTTTTGGATTATCTTATCAAAGACTACAAGGTTAGCTATAATTATTCAGCTTCTCTATGGCATGCAAATAAAACAAATCCTAAATCAAGCAATAATGGGAAGGTTTTAGCTTGCGCAGGAAGCTATCAAAATAAGAACTTAACAAAAGGGCGTTCCTCTTATTTGAGGCACTTTAGAGATCGTTTAGTAGAGTTACCTGCTGCCCGAAAAGAGATAGAGGTGTTGTCAACACAATTTGATGGGACTTTCTTGCAAGATACTTCTAGCAATGAGCATTTCTTTAAACAACATGCTGAAGATTATAGTATAATTCATTTAGCTATGCATGGGACTTTAGATAAACAAAATCCTATTTTATCAAGCCTAGTATTTACAGAAAATGGAGATACTCTAGAAGACAATTTTTTGCAAGCCTACGAAATTTCTCACATGAACTTAAATGCGGATTTAGTTGTGCTTTCAGCCTGCGAAACAGGCTATGGGAAATTTGCGCAAGGAGAAGGCGTAATGTCTATGGCTAGAGCTTTTATGTATGCAGGAGTATCTTCTGTAGTGGTATCCTTGTGGCAGGTTAATGATTTATCTACTTCTGAGATTATGCAAGAGTTTTATAGAAACTTAGCAAAAGGACAAGATAAAGCTGCTGCCCTACAAGCTGCTAAAATATATTACCTAGACATTGCTACAGGAATTGCAGCACATCCTGCTTTTTGGTCGCCATTTGTACAGCTAGGAGATAGTCAATCTATAGAATCGATCACTAAAAAGGGAGACTCCAATTGGATTTGGTGGTTAATTGGTGGCCTAGCTGGCCTAGGTTTAGTAGCTGTTTTATTAAAGTCTTTGAGAAGAAAAGAGGTAGTTTAGAGTGTGTTTGGATTTTTCTATTTGGGCTACAAAAAAGATCTTTTCACCTCAAAAGTCGTTAATTTTTCGTCCAATAGCCCTGCTATTAAACTTAAAATTGCCTTTTTTGACGCTAAAATCTCACTTTTTCGCCTTCAAAACAAAAATCCAAACACACTCTTAATC
>JAAEPD010000331.1 GCA_024222455.1 Aureispira sp. | reverse complement strand
TGCTGAGGGAATGATTAAAACTCATTGTGAATAAATCCTAATTGTATAAAAAATGGCTAGAAAATGGGCATATAATTCTTTAGGGAAAGAATATACTATACATTATATAGATAAGAGTCTATGGATGATAAAGGATGGTAAAAAGAGTGAAATTCCCTTATCTTTTTTATTTGGATGGCCTTCCTTTTATGAAATACCTCGTGAGATAGCTTACGACGTATATAAGTTAGTAACAAATGACCACACTATGCCTTCTGGCTGGGTTGTGAAATTGCAAAGTAAGTGGCAGTTTTGGATGGCTATAGATAATAGCAAAATCGAAGAGCAGAGCTTTGACCTAAGTTCAAGCACTCGTTTGGTATTAGATGCTTATGGAACTTGTTTTAGCATTGATGAAGAAGGGAATTCTAGTCCAAACCATAAAAATTATAGATCCTTGTATGATGTATTTTTCTTTGGGCCTAATATAACAGGGCTGTCCTTATCCATTCGGAAAACTATCCAAGAGGCTATTTGGAAGGCTTTGGATCATAGTCAGATCGATTTTACAATAGAATATTCTTGTGTGCTATTTGACTATAATAAGATAAAAGGTGGCCAAAAATGGGAAGTAGGTGATTCCTACAAAGGGGCTTATATAATTCTTCATGGGACCTATGTAGAAGTAAGCAGTTGGTATGAAAACAGGAGTAGCACTAAAAAATATTCAGTAGAAAACTTTTGGTATAACTCAGAAAAAATATTAGATAAAGGTCTTCGAATAAAGAAATCTCTTGTTCAAAAAATATTAGAGACAGCTATTATAGAAAAGGGGCACCAAGCTCCAAGATTGGATATTTAAGAATAGAAACTATGGCTAAAAAATGGACATATAGTTACCATGGGCAAAAACAAACACTCACCTATACTGGTGAACAAATATTAGTTGCTACAGAGTATGGCGAGCGAGCGATCAGTTTCAAAAGATTGTTTGAAATGAGGTATCCAATTGCTAGTATGACTGTTAGCTATCAGTTGTTCAAACGGGTAGTTAAGGACCATACTGTACCTGCTGATTGGGATTTGAAATTGCAGTATATGTGGCAATTTTGGAAGGCTATAGATAAGGATAAAATAGAAAAGCAAGAGTTTGAAATTCGTTCAGGAGTGCATTTTGTTATATATCCTTATGGCGTTTATCAAAGCTTTGATGTAGCTTGGAAAAAGACTCCAGCTTATCAAGACTATAGATTGCCACACCAAGTGTTTTTCTTTGGCTCTAATGCTAGTAAATTATCCCTAAACATTAGAAAGGCTATTCAGCAATCTATTTGGGAGGCTTTGGATCATAGCTTGATTAATTTTGGGATAGAAGACGCCTTTGTCTTGTTTGATTATGATTTGATCAAAGGTGGTGAAAAATGGGAAATAGGTGATTGGAATGCAGGAGAGGCTGTAACACTTCATAGCGATTGTGTAGAAATAGCTGGTTGGTCAAACCCTAGAGATGGAGGAGCTAATTATAGATCTTTAGAAGATTTATGGTATAAACCAAAGGAAATATTACCAAAGGCTTTTTATGACAAGATTCCTTATATTCAAAAAGTACTGCAAGCCGCTATTGTTGATAATAAGGGCAACAGAGCACCAAACCTAGACTAATGGATAGACCGCTCAAAACATGGAATTATGAACAATATGGCACTGCCTATCAACTCGAATGTTATCAGGACAGGATAAAAATAATAACTTCTGATTCTAGCTATGAATCTAGCTTTAATAAAGTGTTTGAGTATGCTAGTATTTACAATAATGCTGAGGTGACTTATGAATTATTTAAACTAATAACCAAACAAGAAATCCCTCAAGATTTGTCTCTTAAGTTTAAGAGGCAATGGGAGTTTTGGCAAGCATTAGATGCTTCTAAAATAGTAGAAAAAATATGGGACTTGGCTGGTGGCGCAAAATGGTTTATAGCTAACTTGGGTATTGGGTCAAGGGTTGATATACCAAATGAAGAACCTTATATTTCAGATCAGCATCGTTTAGATCGCTTCTTTTTTTATGGCCCCAATACTACAGGGGCTATCTTATCCTTAGCTATTCGAAAAGAACTACAACAACTATTATGGAATGCCTTAAATCATAGCTTGATAACATTCAGTTTGGAGGATGCTTTTCTATTGTTTGACTACGAAAAGATAGAGCCTAAGTTTTATATGGGATCACAAGAGTTTTTAGAAATAAAAAAAGGTTTTCTCCGAATAGGAGAGGCGATAGATCCTAGATATGGCAACCAATATGGTGTTTCGATAGAACGTGCTTGGTACAATTTAGATAATGTTATTCCAGCCGAATTTAAGGCTCATTTACCAGAAATAAAGCAAATTTTGAGTAAAGCTATCCTAAATTCTAAAGCCAATCAAGCTCCATCCCTTGACTAATCTCTAGAATTTATATCCATCAGAATATGTTCACTAGGTTTGAGGGTGATAAGTGGAGTATAATGTACTTGGTTAGTATTTTTTAGTTTAAAATCTAGATTTTTGACTAATAATGCCAAGACTATTTTCATTTCCATCAAAGCAAAATTGTTTCCTATGCACATACGCTGACCTGCTCCAAAAGTGATATATGCTAGCTTTGGGATTTGTTTTTTCTTTTCTGGTGCAAAACGTTCTGGGACAAAATCATTAGGCTGTTCCCAAAAATCAGGGTGTCGGTGCATCCCAAATACATTGACAGAGACTATAGCATTTTGGGGGATTTTGTATCCTCCTATCTCATCGGTACTTAGGGCTTTCCTACTAATTGTCCAAGCAGGAGGATACAAACGCATTGATTCATCTATTACTTGTTGGGTGTAGATTAATTCTCGCAGATTGTGGAGACTTATAGACTTGCCATCTAAAACTTGATCAACTTCTTTTTGTAGTTTTTGGAATTTATCAGGATGTTGTCCTAGTAGGTATAATGTCCATGTTAATGCATTTGCTGTAGTTTCGTGCCCAGCCACAAAGAGTGTGATTATCTCATCTCGGAGCTGTTGAGCCGTCATGGTTTCTCCTGTTTCTTCATCTTTGGTATGCATAAGCATAGCTAGAAGATCTTTGGAGGTAGTATCTGAGCGTTTTTGACGTTCGTGGATGATGCCAAAAATAATATCATCAATTTCCTTTCTGGATTTTTTGAATTGTAGAGTACTAGGCGTTGGAAACCAAAAGGGAGGGTAAAAAGGTGTCATTATCTTTTTAGTCAAATACTCATTTGCATAATTAACAGCATGGTGTATTTCATGTTGTTTATTCGATAGCTCTGCTCCAAAAAGGCAGTTGGCTACAATCTCTAGAGTTAGAGCATTGAACATTAAACCAATATTGGTATCAACACCTTTGTTGTTTCCTTTGTATTTTTGGATAAGGTCTAGTGTAGCCGCTTCCATAGTTTGTACAAAACTGGCTAAACTATCCTTGTAAAAAGCAGGTTGAGCTATACGTCGTTGTTTTTTCCAAAATTCGCCCTCACTAGTTAGGAGACCATTACCTAAAGCCAATTTCAGAATTTCGTATTCTTCACTCTTACCATAGTTTTTTTTGTTACTAATGAGTACATGTCGAATATGATCTGGATGTGTAATGACTGCTATAGTATATCTAAGAACATTAGCTTCATAAATGTCACCATATTCCAACTGGTTTTTGACAAAAAAATCAACACAATTCTTAAGAATGGGAAAAGTATTCTTTAATATTCTACTTTGTGCAGGAATCTTGAGTAAGGTTTGAGTTGGCATGATTGGACAGCTATTGATAGACTTGTTGCAACAAGTCTAATATAAAAAAGTGATAATTAGTACTATATAAATATAGTCCAATTATCACTTTTGTACAAGCTGAATAAGCTATTTAAGCTTAAATAAAGCAGTGTTAATTCAAAAACACCATTTTAGTCACCAACTTCTGGTTGCCATCTTCTGTTACCACAAATACTAAATAAACTCCAGAACTGGCTCTACGACCTGTATAGTCTTCTCCATTCCAGATAGCTTGACCTCCTAATGCATCTGTTTCATAAACTAAACGACCACTAATATCTGTGATTTTAACATTAGCATTTTCTCCTAGATTTTTAATGGCAATAGGGCCACTATAATCTGGTCGAACAGGATGAGGATAGACTCGAACAGTTTTTTTATTCATATCAAAAGTACCTCTAGTTGCTTCTCCTCTATAAGATTGCAATCCATTTTCAGTAGCTATATAAAGGTCTCCAGTACTGTGATCTATTTCCATTGTAACAATTTTGTTACTAAAAAGTGGACTATTTTCTTCTGTGAAATATTCTAATTGTTCATATCCATCTGCAGAAAGTAAGAACACTCCATTGTCTGTACCTATCCATTTTCGGTTAGCTCCATCTACTACAATAGATCGAATATTTTGCCCTTCGAGCAAATGTCCATTAAAGTCATCTGGATTGACTACTGGTTTGTTGCCTGAACAGCCATCGTCAAAGATATTAGAAGAACAATTAAAAATAATGATACCATCATCAGTACCTACCCAAATAATACCATCTTTATCTGCTACAAGACTAGAAATACCTGAAGAGGGAAGGTTACTATTAAGACTAGATATCTGCATGGATCGGTTATCACTATTATCGTCTATATCTCCTTCGTCAAATACTGATAAATTACCTGTGATTTGTTGAATCCATTTATATCCATTACGGTCAATAGCTATTCCTGCCAACTCATCAGAGTAGAAGTTTGAAATATCAAAATGTTTCCAAGTTCCATCCTCTTGTATCACTACTAATGGAGCTGTGGTCAAGCTATTGGTCAACCATAGGTTCTTCTTGTCATCCCATGCAAAACCAGCTATACGGATTCGAGCTGTATCTCCTGTAACACCAAGAAGAGTACTATTTTCTTTGGTATATAATTTCATGTTATCGTTGGCATCTATTTCGAGTAAACCACTCATAAATGAGCCAATATATGTGATGTCTTTGGTAGGATGAGAGGTAACTCTGATCAAATCAAAGGTGTCTGGGTCTGATCTTGTTGCATCAAACCGAACATTTGTCCATTCATTTTCTTTGTACTTATAAAAACCAAAACGATTGAAAGAATATCCTATAAAATTGACAGGAGAGGCAGTACACCAAAGTGTACCATCCTTGTCTACATGCATATCTGAAATGGTTATAGAATTAGGCCCATCAGGTGCAAAACTTGCTTTGTTTTTCCACATTCCTGTATGACCAGTAGCCCAAGAGTTTCCTTCATTATCACTAACCATCCCTTGTACTTTATAGCCATTTCCTTTAGGGTAATATTCGTAACCTAAGTTGGAGTTAGACAAGTTTAAGCTATAAACTATTCTAGAGTCATTGGTAATGATTAAACGATCTTCTGCTTGGTTAGTGAAAAAACGATGACCTGCTTTTCCCCAACCATTAACAGCACTAGGATATAGTTTACTGAAATTAGTGCTTTTGTATTCGTTGTAACCTGCTATATGACTCCAAGCACCTTGAGAATATTGCATGACTGTGTCGTTTACAGTTGCATAGACCTTACCTTGAAGTGCAAGTATATTTGTTGTAATATAAGGATTTGGTAAATTAGCTGTCATATGATCCCATATTGCGAAATCAATAAGGTTTCTACCATCCAAAACACCTTCATATATACCATTATCTAAACCTATGTATAAGGTATCGTTGAGTCTTGTACAGGTATTGACAGGAGATGGTGTAAACACTGTTTGACTAAAGGCTAATAGGTCTAAATCAAATTCAACTAGACCAAAAGAACAAGAAAAATAGATCTTGTCTTGATAATTGTAAACATGATTGATTGATTTATCACCAACTATGGTCGTATTTTGTATGATTGCAGGAAGGTTTACAACAGTACCATTATCATATAAAAGGTCGATATTAGCATCGTTGTATGCAATAACCAAGAGTTTGTGAGTCTTATTGTATGAAACCCATTTGACTCCCATGCTCGATAAACCCGTAATCTTAGAAATACGCTCTATCGAGTTATCTTCTTTATAAACTTTTAGGATACTTAAGCTTTGCCCTACATAAGCATCTCGACAAGCAATAAATACTGCATCATCACTTTGTGCTATATGATTGCCTCCATTGTAAGGTAAGTGCGATTGCCATTGCCCTATTTGTGCTAGGAGCATAGAGGAATGGAAAAATAAAGTCAGTATAAAAATGGAGGAGATCTTGCAATACAAGTTTCTAGTCATAGTAAATTCATTAGATTATATACATAAAACGTCCAAAATTACAAAAATGTAGGTACTTGTACTTACTCCTTGAGCAAGTATTACAGAAAAACTACCTAATCTGCTAGATAAAATTGGTGTTAATGTAAAGGGTACAATGAAAAAAAATATAAAAAGTTAATGTAGAGCTATCGCCAAAGATTAAAATTATTATTGGTTGAGAGATTGTAATTGTAATAGGCAAGAGATCCTATTATGTCATTTTCTTCCTAATCTAGAAATCGTGTTGAGATCACTTATGGTTGGGTAAAGTTTCAAAAATAACGTGAACTAAGGATTAGGTGAACAGCTAAAGCTTTCTATTAGTTGATGATTATCAGTGATTAATAGGTAGTTTCTTGTCACTCAGAGGTGGTTCGATACCGTCGAAGAGTCTCAGGTTACCACTAACTGGAAAGTATTTTGAGACTCTTCGGGGACATTTAGTCCCACTCTGAGTGACAAAAGGTTTGTTATTAGTTATTTATCAGGTGTTTTAATCCTTAGTTTACGTGAAAATAGAGTTTTTAGAAAAAAAACATCCCTAGCAATAATAATATATGCTAGAGATGAAAACATTGGGTGAAATAAGGCTATTAGAGCTACTGAATCTATTTTTTGATAAACTTCTTGAAAGCTAAGAAACCACTATCTGTTTGGATAGATATAGTATAAACACCTAAAGGTATATTTTGCATGTTATTGATATCTAAAACTTGGTAGGATTGGATCGGTGAATTGAATTCATGAATTGTTTGGCCATTAATGCCTAGAATCTTTATGTTGACATATTGGGTGTTTTCAGGGAGCCTATAGAATCTAATGTTAAGTAAATCATCAACAGGATTTGGAAAAATAGCAATATCTGCCATATTATTTTCAGAACCTTTTACTGCTCTTATTTCTGAGTATTGGAATGATCCATCAAAATCAACTTGTCTAAGTCGATAATAACTTATTTTAGGATAACTATTGTTATCTAAAAAATTATAATACTGAGGTATTGTCGTTGTTCCATTTCCTTCTACAAAACCTAGTTCTATGAATGAAGTTTCATCTTCTAGCATTCTCTCAATAAAGAAACCTTTGTTGTTCGTCTCAGAAGACGTAGCCCAATCCAGTTGCACTTCATTAGCATTCAGACGTTCTGCATTGAAGTATAACATCTCAACAGGCAAGTCTTCATTTAAGTTATCTCGAACAACAAATGGTGAAAAACTAGTAAAACCACTCCTTGTTTGAGTCCAAGTATTAATACCTGTGTTAGTTGCTGATGAGTATACAGGAGGATTATCCCATAAGGTACCTCCTGCATAATGGGCAATGCCCGAATTGTTTCTGTCAAAAGAGGAGAGTTCTTCTATTGTTGTCCATTGTAATGTGACAGTTGTGTTTGAACCACCAGAGGTTTCTTCCTCAATCATCCATGATCTACCTACAACATGATCAGTTATGATAGGACCACTAGTTCCTAAATCAAAAACTTGATCTACTACATATATTTGAAAATTGTCAATAGTACCACTATTGTTTAATGTTACAGGGTTATAGGAACTGTTTCCAACAGGAAAAACTACGTTACTAAGACCTACTTGCTGTTGAAGTGCTCCTGTACTGTTTGTAATGATATAATTATTACTATTTTGAAAACTTCGGAAAAGTCATTTAATAGTTTTAAATAAAGTTTGAATCTCCTCTGGGGAGAGGTTTTGTTCCTTAAAGAAGCGTAAGATAGATTCGTAACTATGCAGTTTTTGAAGCCCTTTAAGGAAGAAATATC
>JAAEPD010000330.1 GCA_024222455.1 Aureispira sp. | reverse complement strand
TGTTTATTAGTTGTTTTAGTTTTAATAGTTGCTTTTTTTTTATTTGAAGCAGCATTTTTTTAATTCCTACCGTTTTTTATTTGAACACACTTTTTGACATTAATATGATTAATAGTTTAATGTGTTGTTTGTGAATATTAATAATTCTAAAGATAGCATTTTGCTACTCTACAAAACCAATTTTTACACAAAAAAACTGCATATATAGATCATAGGAGAATTTTAACCCTTAAGTAGTTAGTTTGCTTTTTAGATTCTCTTAATCTTAACTTTTTACAAATTAAAATTGCTAGAAATACATTTTGATAAATGTCTTGTCTTTGAAAAAATGACAAGTATTTAAACAGGTTTTCTATGCCTAGTTGTCAGAATATATTCAAACAAATATTCAAATAAAATATACTGATATAGACCTTTACATTACTAACCTTGAAGCATAACTTTTGATATGCTCTTCTCTAACAATTAACACTATGAAACAGCACCCTCTAAGAAGTTTTATTTTTTTCGGTTTACTATTTTTTATTTCTTTTATATATAGCCACCAAGCTCAAGCGACACATGCTTTAGGGGGCGATTTGGTTTATCAATGTGTAGGCCCCAGTCAATACAAAGTAACCCTCAGTCTTTATAGAGATTGCAATGGGATTAACTATCCTGGATCTAGGACTATTACATGGACAGGTGCATGTGGAACCGGGACAGTGGTGGCAACAGTAGTGCCTGGTTCTAGAGTAGATATTACACCTTTATGTCCTGGACAAGCAAGTGCATGCAATGGTGGTTCAGGAGCAATGGGAGTAGAACAACAACTTTATCAAGCTTATATTACCTTGCCAGCAGGTTGCTCAGATGTGACATTTTCTTGGAGTTTATGTTGTCGAAACAATGCAATTACTACTATTGCTGGTTCTCCTCTTATGTATACCGAAACTACTGTAGATACAGATGTTAGCCCTTGCAATAACTCTCCAGTTTTTCTAAACCCTCCTTCTGCATATACTTGTGTGAATGATCCAGTACATTACAATCATGGGACAATAGATCCTGATGGTGATTCTTTAGCTTATTTTTTGGTAGATTGTCAATCTGGAAGCAATGCCCCTTTACCTTACAATGCAGGGTATTCAGGCAGCCAACCATTAGGGCCTAATGTTCCTGTGAATATAGATGTCAACACAGGAGCTATTACGTTTACTCCAACATCTTTGGAGGTTGCGGTTATGTGTGTAATGGTGAGAGAATATAGAAATGGACAGCTTGTTGGTTCTACTGTTAGAGATATACAGTTTAGAATACTGCCTTGCAATAACGCAGCACCTACCTTATCTGGTATCAATGGGACTAATAATTATCAAGCAGTAGTGCAAGCAGGCAATCAGCTTTGTTTTAATATAATTGGCAATGATGCAGATTCAAATAATGTCCAAGTTACTTGGGATCAATCTCTAGCTGGAGCAACACTAACTCCTACGGGCTATCATCAAGTTCCTGCATCTCATATGTTTTGTTGGACTCCAACAGCTTCAAATGTAGGAACACATACTTTTACTGTAACTATACAAGACGATGCCTGTCCTTTGGTAGGGAGCAATACATATACTTACACTATAGTTGTACTGCCTCCTAATCCAGTTAACTGTGATTCTTTGCATTTAGCTATTAATTCTACAAATGATGTATTGTGCAACAACAATGATGGTAGTGCTGTTATGGTAGCTACAGGAGGAACTGCACCTTATACTTATCAAGCTGTAAATTGGACAACAGGAGAGTTTTTTACAAATCAAACAGGCATATTCACCAACCTAACTCCAGGGAGTTATGGTGCTTGGGTCACTGATATGAATGGTTGTACACCTTCATGTACAGGAAGTACCTTTGATATTGGAGGAAATGTTAATCCTTTAGTAGCAACTGTAAATGCTCAAAACCCTAGATGCCCTTCTAATGCAGCTTATGGTGGTTCTGGAACTACTAATAATGATGGAAGTATTGATATTGTAGCTACAGGTGGAACAGCTCCTTATCTATATTCTATTGATGGAGGGATGACTCTTCAGACAACGGCTAGTTATGCAAATATAGCAGCAGGAACTTATCAGGTATTGGTTATAGATGCTAATGGATGTAGCCATATAGAATCTGTTCAGATTGTAGAACCTACTCCTATTCAAATCGATGTTATTAGTTTAACAAATGCAACGTGTGGGCAAGCTAATGGGAGTATTACTTTGCTGGCTTCAGGTGGCAATGGAATTAACTTTTACTACCTAAATGGACAATCACAAGGCACCAATTCAACATTTACTGGTTTAGCGGCAGGAACTTATACTTTTTCGGTTTGTGATGCAAATTATTGTATTTATGATACTACTATTACGATTGGAGGTGGCCCAGCTTTCCAAGTTGCTACAACTTCTACCAATCCTAGTTGTAATAGTGATTGTGATGGAACAGCAACTGTTGCTGTAGCAGGGACTTCTAATTATTCAGTAATCTGGAGCAATGGAGCAACAGGAGATATAGTTGATGGTCTTTGTGCAGGAACTTATACTGTATCTGTAACAGATGCTAATGGTTGTACTGTTATAGATACTGTCGTGATCACAGAACCTGCTCCAATTGATGTTACCTTAGCATCTTCTAGTAATGAGACCTCTGCAGGTAATGACGGGAATGCTGTTATAGCTGCCCTAGGAGGAACGGCTCCGTACACATTCCAGTTGGCTAATTTTACAACATCTAATGCTCAAAACAGTAGTACAGGTAATTTCACAGGGCTTAATGCAGGTTTGCATGTTGTTCATGTAGTGGATGCGAATGGCTGTACTCAATCTTGTGCAACACAATTCACCTTGGAAGGTTGTGGCATGGTCAGTCCAGCAATACCAACTCCAATGCCAGTGAGAGCAACTTATTTGCGAATTAATCCAAATCCTGCAGCAACTATAGCACAAGCACGATTTGATGCAGGCAGTATTACGGCTAATATCACTATAGTAAATGCTAAAGGTCAACACTTATATGAGAAAGATCAGTTGGAAGGCAAGGGAAGTCTAGAAATGGATATTAGCAGTTGGGCAACAGGAACTTACTTTGTTATCTTGAAGGATAAAGAAGGTAAAGTAGTGAAGACAGAAAGAATGATTGTAAGGAGATAGATAATTTAAAGAAGCATATATATTATAATTGTTTTCAGGATGTTTTTTTGTGGCGAGCTGTTTCGATATTATCGAAACAGCTCTTTTATT
>JAAEPD010000329.1 GCA_024222455.1 Aureispira sp. | reverse complement strand
GGATAAAGCCCAAGGATTACACAACTGCTGACAGCCTTTTTTATGCTGTAAACAGAGTTTGTGCATATATTGGAAAAAACTTGTTCCTTAATTTTTCAAAAGACCATTTTTAGTTATTATTTTTTCTGAACGATTACTTACTAATAATTATAACACAGCTATTGGATATCGAGCTGGTTTTAAAGCATCAGGCAATGATAATGTATTTATAGGTCATGATGCAGGCTATTACGAAACAGGAGACAATAAACTATACATTGACAATAGTAGTACATTAAATCCTCTTATATATGGTGACTTTGGGACTGACCTATTACGTGTCAATGGTACCTTAAACATAAATAATGCTTATTCTCTACCAACTGCTGACGGTACTACTGGACAAGTATTAACTACAGATGGTTCTGGAGCTGTTTCTTGGGCAAGCACTAGCACTGATTGGGGACTAACAGGTAATTCAGGAACAACTTCGGGGACTAACTTCATCGGTACAACTGATCCTCAAGCACTAGACATTCGTACGGATGGTGTTATTCGCACAAGAATTACAACAAAGGGACAAATTGAGGTTTTAAATACAGGCCAATATGTTTTTATTGGAGAAGGAGCTGGTGCGAATGATGATCTTTCCTCCAATAATAATGTTTTTATTGGTCATTATTCAGGAAACACTAACACGACTGGTAATAACAACACAGCATTAGGTCGTTCTAGTTTAGCTAACAATACAACTGGATATAATAATATTGCTATAGGACGAGATGCTATGCAGACCAATACTATAGGTTTTAGCAATACAGCTAATGGCTATGAGGCATTACATAGCAATACTGATGGGTATTCTAATACTGCTATTGGAGAATCTGCTTTGACTGCAAATACTAAGGGTGATTACAATACAGCGGTAGGTTTTGAAGCCTTTAACAATGGAACTGCTTACTCTAACTCAACAGCTATTGGTAATTCATCAGCTATTACTGCTAGCAACCAAGTTCGTATAGGCAACAATGCTGTAACTAGCATAGGAGGCTTTGCTAACTGGTCAAATGTATCAGATAGAAGATTCAAAAAGGATATTCAAGAAAATGTAGCAGGTCTTGATTTTATCAATTCTTTACGTCCTGTAACTTACAAATTAGATATGGATGCCATAGCAAATCACTTAGATCACAAAGAGCGTAACATTGAATTGGAAAAAGAAAAAGCAGCAGAAATCCAAACAGGTTTCATCGCACAAGAAGTAGAAGCTGCTGCGAAGGAATCAGGTTATAAATTTAGTGGTGTTGATGCTCCTAAAAATGATAACGACCACTACGGATTGCGTTATGCAGAGTTTACGGTTCCTTTAGTAAAAGCTGTGCAAGAATTATCAGCAGAACTCGAAGAATCCCGTCAGCAAAATCAACAATTAAAAGCTGATAATGAAGAGATGAAGACTAAGCTACAAGAGCTTGACCAAATGAGAGCAGAATTGGATAAAATCAAATTATTATTAAACACTAAAGCAACGTGAACTAAGGATTAGAAATTAAGCAGCTTTATGTTGAACATTAGTTAATGAAGGATAATAAATAGCTGGTTTTTTTATCTAAATATTGATAGGCAATTAATCCAGCAAATAAATGAGAAAAGGCATTAATAGGCTTGCGATGGCGAGTATGGTCTATATCACAAATAGAAGTTAGAATATCAAAAACAGACTCAATTAAACCTCTTTTAT
>JAAEPD010000328.1 GCA_024222455.1 Aureispira sp. | reverse complement strand
TTAGTCTTTTTACTCTTGATCGTAGGTGGTTTATCCTATTATGCTTATCAACAAACAACTAAATCCAACTAAATAGAAGTGTTATGAAAAGAAC
The DNA here is from genome assembly GCA_024222455.1 of Aureispira sp. GTDB lineage: Bacteria > Bacteroidota > Bacteroidia > Chitinophagales > Saprospiraceae > JAAEPD01. The sequence goes on along the minus strand of JAAEPD010000328.1, from coordinate 13,960 downwards.
TAAAAAAACAAAAGCAAGACTTAAAAAAGGCGAACGTATTTTAGGTTTGACTAGAGATAGAGATCGTCAAAACCAATCCATTCCTGGGCATATTGTCACCAGAGGCTTGAAAAGAAAATCATCTGCTAACCGCAAAAAACGATAACTATGTTTGGTTTATTTAAAAGTCCCAACATCAAGATTGAAGATACGGTTAAGGCTCCTCAATCTAAGGTGCATCGTTATTGGACAACAAAAGGCTTTAGAGAGTTTTATACCAATTTTAGAGGTGGCCTAGCTTTGCCTAAAAATATTGCTCGAAACTCGGAAAGTCCTAAAAAGATCCAAGAGGTTTTTAAACTCAAAGGTTTTCAGTTTGGCAATTGGTTGTCGAATGAGGATCGTTACAATTATCTAGCAGCGATCTATATTTGTTTGCATGATTTGAATAAGGTGCTCAAGTTTAAGGGGGCAAATCTTGGCTTGGATCAAAACTTAGTGATCTCTTTTGGTGCTCGTGGCTCTTCTGGTGCCTTAGCACATTATGAGCCTGCTAATCTGGTTATTAATGTGACTCGCTATAAAAGAATGGATCTGATTAATAAACAACGTGCAGCTGTTGGGCAGCGACCTATTGAGTTGACTAAATTGGAGCGTTTTGTTTATACAGGTGGTGTAGGTTCTTTTGCGCATGAATATGGACATTATCTGGATTACTACTTTGGTTCTCATTATGATGTTAATCCAAAGGCTAAGGCTTTGACTGCTGGCAGCTCTACTTACCCTAAGCGTATAAAGTGGCCTAAAACTTCTAAACTGAGAAATCTGACAGAGGATATCTTGCAGAAAATCATTTGGCAAAATGAGCAAAAAGGAATCCCTTCAAAGTATTGGAATGGCCTACTGGATAAGGATAAAAAGCCTCATGCTTACTTTGCTGCTCGCAATGAAATCTTTGCTCGTGCTTTTGAACAATACATTGGTTTTAAACTTAAAAAGCTGGGTATTCAAAACAAGTTTTTGCATAAACTAAAATATACTCGATCTGTTTATGTGCCAGCTACACAGTTTAAGAAAGTGGTGCCGCTTTTTGATAAGTTGATTAGAGAAATGAGAATGTATTTTTAAATATATTTTAGCCTCCTTTCTGGGGGCTTTTTTATTTTTAATCCTTGTCAACCTACTTTAGGGTGGGACATAGAGAATGTGACTAAACTATAAAAGTCTAGTATTTTAAAAATAACATTCAAAGTTTTCGCTATATTAGCCCCCTTAATTCTAAACTCACAAACCATCACATGAAAAGCGAAGAAACACTTAAACTGATAGCCATCAATATTTCCAAATGGCAAAAAACAGTTCAAAAAATTCATGGTACTAAAATCCCAAAACAATTAAAAGCTCAATATCTCAACTACCAAGAAATAAAGAAGCAAGCAGTTGCAGCTTTATCGCCTAAAAAACTTCAAAGAGAACAAGGAAATATCAACGATCCAGATATTCCAATGTCAAAACTTAAATGGGATTATAAAATTCCACTCACTAAAAAAGGTTCTCCTATAGGTGGTAGTATTAATATAACATTTAGTCCAAAAGATGGTGCAGCTTTTTCTAATGAAACCCTTGCACTTGATAAAGATGGTGATGGTACAACCGATTATAAAGAATCCTATGATATACTTACGTCCAAAGTAAATGCATCGGGAAAGAGCCTTGGGAAAAACCTAGCTGTTTGTGTTGGTAACATGACCTATGGAGAAACACCTCCAGAACTTAAGGGGTGGGTTAATTTTTCATTTTCACTAAAAGGTCCTGAAGGGAAATTAGACTTTGAAAAAGGAGAGGTTGAAGTTTCAGCATTAAGAGCAGTAGGTTCTGCTACTGTAGATATTACTCCAAAAAAATACTTACTCTCAATAGGTATAGACAAAAATTTAGTAGAACTCTATACTGTAACTATTGCATTCAAAATATCTTTCAATATTGCAGCAGATGATTTGGCTAGACTTGGTCAGATGATCGAAAACCAGGCCAAGGCTATTGAGCAAGTAAAAGAGCTAGCTAAAAAAGAGAATGTAATTAATGATCTAAATGATCGTAACAAAAAGCTACAAAAACTTGTAGATGATGGTTGGGGAGGACGAAACAAACGTGATCTTAGGAAACATTTTGGCATCAAGAACAAGAAACAGTTTGCGAAATTCAAAGAAGAAATCGCTCAAGAAATAGCCGAAAATACTAAAGTAATTACTCAACTTGAGAAAGCTGCAAGTAAGCATAAATCAAACATTCAAAAAGCTGCAAACTTAATCCAAAAGTATGGCTCAAAGTTAAAGAACGGGACAGCTAAATATGCAGGAAAATTACTTCAAAAACTTGGTGGGCAAGCATTAAAGAAAGTTCTAGTTAAATTCATTCCTATTGTTGGTGCTTTATCTACCGCAGCTGATATCGCTCAACTTTGTATCGCTATTATTAACATAGACTGGAGTAAAGCAGGACAAGGTTCTGGTGGCATGGGAAATAGTACTGAGGATGGCCCTCAAGGAAGAGGTGATGGCACAGAAGAAGAAGAAAAACTAACATCTGAAGAGTTGGATAATCTCATTAATAATAGTGCAAATGAAGAGTTTGCAGATTTACTTGAGCCCGTTGAAGATCCCTTTGAAGTTGGTGATCTAGATAGAGGTGTTGTAGAGTTTCTACAATCTTTAAATGGCGATGGTGTAGACCTAGGTTCTTTTTCTCCAGAACAAATTTCTATGCTTAATAGCTTTTTAAGCAGTGCTTCATCTGAAGAATTAGAGACCTATAGAACATTCTTAAATCAAGAAGGTAACAATCTAATTAATTCTCCTGAAGAAATGATTGGTCAACTTATGAATATGAATGCAAACAGCCAGGAACAAGGAGAAAACACAGGTAGTAGTAATTCAGATGAGAATAGCAATGCTCCAATTACTATCAACTTGGAAAATGATGAAGATGAAGAAACAACTGAAGTAAATCTTGATAGAAAACAAGAGTTAGGCTCCAATAATATTGAAATTGGAGGCAGAACAACAGATGATATTCCCACAGATCAATTTACCAACCTTATATCATGGAAGAACTTTCCACCAAACATAAATTATCAAGTAGGTACAAGGTTTAAAGTTAGAACTGTTATTATTGTAAATATTGGCTTACAAAATGTACTTATAGATACAAAAGGTACTGAGCTTTTTGAATGGGAAGTAACTGCTATTAGCGAAGATGAAGTATCTTGTGTTATCCCATTCAACCAAACAGTAATAACTGATGAAGGTGTTCCTTTGGGATATAGGAAAGGTATGACTTGGGATATTAAACGTAGCGATATAAAATAGATTATGTATAAAATACTTTTTGTATTCAGCATCCTTAGTTTATATGCTTGCCACAGCTCCAAAATTACTACAACTTATTGGCCTAATGGTAACATTAAAACAAAAGCTCATCAAAACTCTAAAAAAGTTTTGGATGGAAACTTTTATCAATGGGATTCATTAGGCAGAAGTTTAGTTGAGGGGAATTATATCCAAGGAGAAAAGAATGGAACTTGGAAATCTATAAAATTTGCCTCTTTTGCAAAAATCATTCACATTGATGAATATCTACTAGGCAAAAAAGTAGCCCATTATGAATCTTGGTACTTTATAGAGGACACTAGTCAACAACGTATAAAAGCAGGTTGGCGAATAGAAAACCAACACGATACTCTACAATACAGAATGGCTTTTAATGCCCAAGGCACCCTTACAGATAGTTGCCATCGCCATCAATTAAATGAAAGCTGTTTTATATTTGATAACAATGGCACATTAAGAACTAATAGCATAATTAGTCCAAACGCAATTCAAGATAAGATTTATAATGCGATGGGAGAGCTACAAAAAGAAATTAACTACCTCCCTAATCAGAAAAAAATAACTACCCATTATAATTCAGATGGATCTATAAGCAAGAAAGATACTAGCTCTATTTGGCCTAATGGTCAAGGGAATATTGGAGGTTTGCCAATATCTAGAAATTGTAATATTACAAAACAAAAGATCTTGCACTACCCTACCAAAGAGCAAAAAGTTATTTTAGATCTTCAGGTGGCTTCTAATGGATTAGTCATTAAAGCTACACCAATAGAAACTAGCTCAGATTCCTTAGCCATTCAACTAGCTCAAGAATGTGCTTGTGAATATTGGTTTTATCCTAAATTCAAAAAAGGCAATGTGATTACGAAGGGGCGTGTTAGTGTACAGGTAGGAACACCATAAATTCATTTTGCAAAAAAGCCCTAAGTTATTATACCACATAAAACATTGCAGAACCTATAAATTCCACCATATTTCCCCCACTTTTTTAAATGTGCTCTAAAACCCCTATATTTACACAACATACAAGGATAAGGTAGGCCTCTGTTCTGGGCACAAATATAGCACAACATTGACCGTCTTAGCCTGACAAAATCGAGGTTTGACGGTCTTTTTGTTTTTAGACCACCGCCAAAGAATAACACTAATACATATAAATCCCCACCATATTTCACCGTTTTTGTTTGTTTAATAATTTAGATTCGTAAAGATCCACAACGATTCTGTATTCAGAGAGGTTAGCAAAGGTATTGAAACCATATAATATCCCTTCCCTCCTTGTCATTACAGACATCAGTCCTTAATACAACGGCAAGAGAACCCAAACGACTTATGGGTGCTATCAAAGAGATCTCGAAACACTCCTGCACTACCACAGCCTAAGTATCTTGCCCATGTCTTAGTCCCACCTAACTCTGTAGATGACCAAAAATAGGCGTAGTTTCCCCAACCAGAGTAACCATTCGAAATATGGTTACCTGCAGGAAATACATTGAAACCCGAAGTATTTGTCCCGTTTCCACGACTCCAACCTGTTGTTGATTTCATCCCTGTTCCATGTGTATCTCGATATCCATATACTGTGGTTGTGGAATCGCTAGGATTCATACCTAAAGCAACTTCTAAAGTACTCCACTCCGCATCCGAAGGCAGGTGCCATCCGTTTGGACAAGCCGTTTGTGCTATAGTCCAACTGTATAAACGTCCATAGATTGCAGAAGGGTTGTCTGGATTCGACCATGAGCCTAATGTATCGTAACGAAGATTTTCTGCCATCCATATTTGATTGTTAATTTTTACGGTAGCATAAATCTCTCCATCACGAGAATCAGTCAAACTATCAGAAGACACATCATCCTCAGAATCTGTTAGGTTATTAGAAGATAGATCATCACAGCCTGTCCACAATAACATCAAACCGCCTAATAATAAGATGGTAAGCAATACATTTTTCATAAGTTTTTTTTAATGATTAAAATTAAGGTCTGCCGCAAATAAAGCACAATATCGACAGTCTTTTTATTTTTTAAGCTACCCTGTTACCAAAATAGCCTTCTCCTCAGCAATCCCAATATCCACTATAGCTCCAGAGTTAAACTCAATAAAATCATCCATCACACCATCACTAAAAATAACACCTTCTTTGGGCATACTAGATTCTAGCTGTAGTTTTTGCTGATTAGTGATAAACCCTGTGGTTAATTTAATATTAGAAGCACGACTCAAAAAAGGTTCTCTGACTACAAATATGAGCTTATCGGTATCCCAAGACATCCGTTGTTGTTGCACAGGAGTACTACTCCCAAATTGAGCCGAAATACAGTTTGCCATATTGATCAAAGAACTCAACCAACCCGTAGAGCCAGCACCTGTTGAGACAATAATTCCACTAGAGGATTGGCTCTCTTCTTTATTCTGAAAATTGACTTTATATCTTGCCGATTTATGTGACTGATGCCCAATAAAAAAGTCATTAAATGCTAACAACCGTTGCCCATCATTAAGCTTAGCCTCCGCCATAGTCACTTTCTTCGATTGATATTTGTTTTGTTTGACTCGTTCAACTGCTTTTTCGTAGTTATCTAACGTAAAAGGGAGCAAAATACCATCATACAACTCTGGATCAGGATTTACCCCCAAGATAGGTTTATTGTGCACATACTTTGCAGTATTCGCCACCAAACCATCATGACCAATAACCACCACTACATCATCCTCACCAAATGAAAAATTGGGCAAAAAATTTTGGTCTACTACTTGGGTACGCATCATATTGCTAGAAATCTTTTGAGCCTCCTCTACAGAACGCTCAATCGCCATATCTTCACTTTCCACCTGATCTATATTGATCCCTTTAGCTTTCATGTAGAATTTAGCTTGTTTCTTGGTGTTGAAGCGTTTTTTGAGTTGCTTCATCCTAGATTCTCCCTTTATAATTATTAGATTGTCTTTCTGTAAACCCATTATTACTGTTATTTTAGACTACTTAATCAAGTCATTAAGAAGATCTGGACTAATATTTAGATTTTGAATATTCCCTGAATTTTCAGCCAATTCCCTAAATGCAAGTGCTACATTCAACTTTGGGTCTCCCTTTCCATTCAAAGCCATAATTGTTTTCCAATCCATTCCTTTATACAGAGCAAGCATTTTTTCCATGCGATAGGCTTCTGCATCTGCTGCCTTACGTTTGTTTTCAGATTGCAACTCAATAAGTTGTTTACGATTTTCTTCTACTGAAATATCTGCATTGATTTTCATCTCACGCAATTCACGATCATTTTCAGCCTTTTTTATTTCCGCTTCCATCTTCTTGTCAGCGATTTGCTTTTTCTTCTCTTCTACTGCTATTTCTGTGTTTAGTTCTGACTCTTTGATGGCACGTTCTTGCTCTACTGCAAAATTACGACGCTTATATATTGCTTCATCAGATTCAATTTGCAATGCCTCACGAGTCTCAGCCTCCAATGCACGAGCCATTTCAGGAGTTGGTTTTACGGATAAAACAATAACACTCAACGGTTGAATCCCTATAGACTGAATAGCCTCAGAATTTTGAAGCTGTGTGAGAATGCCTTTTTCTAAAGTTTTAGAACCAGCCATAGCATCTCTCAATGTATTATTACCTAAAAAAACACTTGCAGCTGCTTGTGCTTCATTCACGATACGTTGTGATAGTTTTTCATAATCACTAGATATCCTTCTCCCTCTTGAATCGACTGTAAAGTCTAATAGATTGGCTAGGCCTTTGGGGTCTGCAATTTGGTAAGTGATTTGACCTTGCACAGTCACCGTCTGAAAATCTTTAGTAGAATCTTCAAAAATAAAAGGCGCATCATCACTACCCATTGGGATAGCAACAATAGAAGTGGTAGGGCGATAATACCAAAATGAGAGCCCTCTTCCCTCTCTTTTAATACCACCATTTTTGTATTGCAAGACATAAGTCATTGCATCAAATTTTATAAATTTAAATCCGAACATATTGTATTGATTTTGTTATATATTTTAATATACTTTCTACTTAGTTTAGTTTTCAAACTAAGAATAATTTAGTTTAGTTCCAAAGCCGTTTAGTTTTTATAGTAAAGTCAGATTTTAAGTATTATCCCCCCCCTTCCAATATCTTAACTTATTAGAAATAAAAACTCTAAATGAGGTCTTAAATTTGACCTACTAAAAATAACAACTTCCCCATTCATAATATAAGTTTTAAAAATGTATTTTAGGCTTTTAATAGTAGTCCTCAGAATGGTACAATGAACAATTCTAACAACAAAATATTACTCATAGGCTCAGGCCCAATTGTCATAGGGCAAGGCTGCGAATTTGACTATTCAGGTACCCAAGCCTGCAATGCACTCAAGGATGAGGGGATGGAAGTTATTTTGATCAACTCCAACCCTGCTACATTCATGTCTACATCAGGTATCGCTTCAAAGATCTACTTAGAACCCTTAGAAAAGAATACCCTAAAAGAGATTATAAAAATAGAAAAGCCTAAGTATATCTTAGGGAGTATGGGTGGACAAACAGGTCTAAATCTTCAAAAAAAACTAAACGAAACAGGGGTTTTAGATCAATTTGGGATTATAGAATTAGGAACACCTACCCAAACTGTCAACCTTACAGAAGATAGAGTTGCCTTCTATCAGTTGCTACAAAAACTCAAGATCAATGCCCCAAAATCAATATCTGTTTCCAATGAAGAAGAACTAAATAAGCAAAGCAAAAATATCCCCTATCCATGCTTAGTTAGAAGCAATTTTTCATTAGGAGGTAAGTCCAGTGTTTTTATTCAAAATGAGGAAGAGTTACTTTTAAAGACTAAAAAACTACTCACCACACAAGGAAATATTCTAATAGAAGAATCTCTATTAGGTTGGAAGGAAATAGAACTAGAATTATTAAAAGATATTGATGATAATGTAATGGTCATAGCTGCCATCGAAAACCTAGATCCTGTCGGAATCCACACTGGCGATTCGGTTAGTGTTACTCCCCTAATGACCATATCTGATGCCGAATATCAAACTATACGAGCTGTTGCTAAAAAATTAATAACTAATATAGGACTCATCGCAGGTGCCTGCAATGTACAGTTCGCTATCAACCCTAAAAATGGGGAATATCGCTTTATAGAAGTAAATGCTAGGATCTCTAGATCGTCTACATTAGCCTCCAAAGCTACAGGTTATCCAATTGCATATATAGCTACTCAATTGACCTTAGGATACAGATTATGGGAACTCAAGAACCGAATAACGGATGTAGTAGCCTGCCTAGAACCAAGCATTGACTATTGTGTCGTAAAAATGCCTTTTTTCAATTTTAACAAGTTCCCCTCAGCTAAACCATTTCTAGATACAGCCATGCATTCCATTGGTGAAGTTATGGGAATTGGAGGCAATTTCAAAGAAGCCTTTTCTAAAGTACTACACAGTTTTGAAACACCTCCTCAAACACCTAAAACGAATAGTCTTGATTTAATACAAGAAGCACATTATAATAGATATTGGTACATCCTAGATATGCTTAGAGCAGCAAAAATAACGATTGAAGAATTACACCAAAAAACAAATATTGACCTATGGTTTTTGGATCAACTGAAAGAGTTGGTTGAACTTGAACAGCTATTAAAAAAAGAGAATATTCCTATTCAATATCTAAAACGAAATGGTTTAGCTGATTCAGATCTTGCAAAACAGCTCAAAACCACAGAGCAACAGATTAGAGAACTACGCCACACCAAAAATGCATTACCAGCTTTTAGGTTTGTCGATTCTTGTGCAGCAGAAATAAAATCCTCATCCTCCTATTATTACACGACCTATAGAGGCAGCAGTGATTCTAAACCTAAAAACAACAGAAAAAAGATATTAATTATAGGAAGTGGCCCCAATCGTATAGGGCAAGGTTTAGAATTTGATTATTGCTGTGCAGAGGCCATTAATGCCTGTAAGGTTTTAGGAGTATATCCTATTATGTTCAACTCAAATCCTGCAACTATTTCCACAGATTTCAGTTTGGCTGATCGTTTGTATTTTGATCCTTTAGATGTAGAATCATTACTCAATATCTATAATTTTGAAAAGCCAGAAGGCATTATTATACAATTTGGAGGACAAACCTCACTCAACTTTGCATTCAAATTAGCCAAAACAGGAATACCTCTATTGGGAATTTCTATAGAAACTATTGAGCTGTGCGAAAACCGATTAGCATTTTATAATTATTGTAAACAAAAAGGTTATTTATGCCCTTCCATATATCAGTCAGATGAGAATAAAGGACTTGATTTAGAAACGATAAACTTTCCTGTATTGGTTCGCCCCTCCTACATAATTGGAGGAGAAGGCATTCAGGTTATTAAGAATAGAGAGGACTTTATACAAACTCATTCAAAAGATAATATTCTCTATTGTGAAGAGATTTTGCAAGATGGAATTGAGTTAGATGTTGACCTAATTAGTAATGGAAAACAATGTATTGTAATAGGAATTATAGAGCAGGTTGAATCTGTACTAATCCATTCAGGAGACTCTACAGGAGTATTCCCACCTTATTCCTTACCGGAAGAAATTATAGATCAAGTAAAAAAACAATCCGTCGAAGTAGGTTTAAACCTAAAGTTAATTGGCCTTTTCAATATTCAATTTGTTATCCAAAACAAGCAAGTTTTCATATTAGAAGTCAATCCTAGAGCATCTCGAACCATTCCTTTTCTGAGCAAGGCAACAGAAATTTCTTGGGCTCAAATAGCTTTAAAAATCATACTAGGCGAACAGATAAATTTGAAACAGCTAAATGCTATAGCAGCTACTAAACTAGATCGTTTCTATGTTAAAGGTTCTATTTTTTCTTTTGATAAGATTAAGGGCACTTATCCTTGCTTTTCACAAAACATGAAATCTACAGGTGAAAGTATAGGTGTTGCAAAAGATTTAGGCTTAGCTTATTACAAGGCTAAACTATCTTCTTTGAATACAAAGCAAAACCTTCGCATTTTATGGTTAGTGGATATAGCTCAGTATGTGAATAATGTTCAAACATTAAGTGAGATGACAGCCTATAGTTATAACTTGGATAAAAATGGGAAGATATCTCCCCTATATTCGGAGTATTCAGCTGTTGATACTAATTTTGACATTGTATTTATGCCCAATTCTAATCATGTATTAGACAAGAATACTCAAGAAATTTTGACTCAAATAAACGACCAAGGCAACACACTCTATTTTTCATCACATAGAGCTATTAAAATGACTCTAAAGGCCTTATTCTTTTGGAAAACTAAAATTAGTACAGATGACCTATTCTCCTATTCCTAATCCACAAAAGGGCTATCTACTCTTTGACGATGGGACAAAGTTTGAGGGAGTAGTTTTTTCGGAAGGTGATGCTTGTCAAGCAGAAGTAGTGTTTAACACAGCTTTGTTGGGCTATTCAGAAGTATTGACTGACCCTTCTTATCAAGGTCAGGTAGTTGTTTTTTCAGCTCCCATGATTGGCACTTATGGTTGGAATAGAGAAGACATGCAATCTCCTAGAATTACTGTTTCTGGAGTAATTGTGAATGAATATTCAGATGCACCTTATTCTTTAGCCAAAGTTCTAAAAGAAAATGCTGTTTTGGGAATTGAGCAGATAGACTGCCGAAAACTGATCAAATACATACGAGAACGAGGTTGCATCAAGGGTATTATCACTACACAACCTAATGGTGTTTATAATATAATCCATTCTACAGAAAAAAAGAGCCCAAATACAAAAGTTTTAAAGCTTGAAAATGATTCTGCAACATACCATCTTGGAGTCTTAGATTTTGGAATTAAAAGTTCTATTCTAACAGAACTAAAAAAACGAAAATGTAGATTTTCTATACTGCCTTGGGATATCACATTAGATCAACTCAAAGAGTTAAAAATTGATGGTATTGTATTATCTAATGGGCCAGATGATCCTAGAGATTATATGGATTCAATTCCTCATCTAAACACAATTTTAGAGACCTACCCTAGTTTAGGAATTTGCTTGGGCCACCAATTAATAGCTTTAGCCTTGGGCGCAACTATCGAAAAACTCCCCTTTGGACATCACGGAACCAATCAACCAGTATTGGATTTAAATACAGAAAAAATCATAATCTCTTCTCAAAATCATAATTACACCATCGCCAAAGATTCTATAGAAAACCTCCCTATAAAAGCCACTCATCTAAACCTCATAGATAATAGTATTGCGGGCATAGCCCACCATTCTTTGCCCATAATTAGTGTTCAATTCCATCCTGAAGCAGCCCCTGGCACCTCTGACGCTAAAGAAATATTTAATAAATTCATTACCTTGCTATAGTTAAGTTTCACTAATTAATTTTCAAGATGAAGATACTTGGTATTTCAGCCTACTTTCATGACAGTTCTGCTACCCTAATCGAAAATGGAAAAATCTTAGCGGCCGTTCAGGAAGAACGATTTACACGAAAAAAAAACGACTCTGAATTTCCTATAAATTCTATTCAATTCTGTCTTACAGAAACGAATACAGAATGGAGCGCCTTAGATCAAATTATATTTTACGACAAGCCTTTTTTGAAATTTGAACGAATATTAGAATCCTTTTATGATCAAGTTCCTAGAGGACTTGGAGCTTTTATCAAAATTATGCCTGTATGGTTAAAAAAGAAGCTTTTCCTGAAAAGTACCATCCAAAAACAATTAGTAGAATTAAATCCAGCACATAAAAAGAAAATCCAAACGATTCCCATCCTTTTTTCAGAGCATCATCTCTCTCATGCAGCCTCTACCTTTTTTGTTTCGCCATTCTCCAAAGCAGCGATACTAACCATTGATAGTATGGGCGAATGGGCTACCGCATCGATCAGTTTAGGCACCGAAAATAAGATCAAAGTTCTAAAAGAGATGCACTACCCCAACTCTATAGGTTTGTTTTATTCTGCCGTAACTGCTTTTTTGGGTTTTAGGGTAAATAATGGAGAATATAAGGTCATGGGTTTAGCTCCTTATGGACGAGAAAATGATGCACAAACACTGTCATTTGTCAAACAACTTAGTGAAAAAGTTATCCAAATTTATAACGATGGTTCCATCCAATTAAACAGTAAATATTTCAATTTAAATTCCCTTTCTAGTCTTTTAAGAATCAAGGATTGGGAAAGCTTGCTAGGCATAGCTCAACGAGAAAAAGAAGCAACTCTAGAGCAAAAGCACTGCAACTTGGCTAAAGCTGTTCAGATTGTATTAGAAAAGATAGTCCTAAACCTAGCCAAAGAGACAAAAAAAATAACGAACTGCGACTACTTATGTATGGCTGGTGGTGTAGCCCTGAACAGTGTAGCCAACGGCAAACTTTTAGACTCTGGTTTGTTCAAAGATATTTTCATTCAACCTGCTGCTGGAGATGCAGGAGGCAGCTTGGGAGCGGCATTGGCTGCTTATCATATCTATTTTGGAAAGAAAAGAACTATCCATCCTTTAGATGCAATGCAAGGTGCCTTATTAGGGCCTAGTTATTCTAAAGAGGCAATTTATACTATGATTCATAGTCAAGGCATCCAAAACTATGAGTATATCGATGATTTTGAGACAGTCTGTACTTTAGTTGCTCAACAATTGAGTCAACAAAAAATAGTAGGTTGGATGCAAGGACGATTAGAGTTTGGCCCAAGAGCCTTAGGAAATAGAAGTATCTTGGCTGATCCCAGAAATTCTGAAGCTCAAGAAATCATCAATCGCAAAATTAAAAATAGAGAATCTTTTAGACCCTTTGCTCCATCTGTTTTGGAGGAAGATACAGAGCAATATTTTGACCTAAAGGGAGCCTCTCCTTATATGCTCCAAGTCCATCCTGTCGCCCCAAAGCAGTTAACTGATATTCCAGAAAATTTTGAGCAATTATCAATGTCAGAACGGCTCTATTTTGTCAAATCAACTATCCCTGCGGTGACGCATGTCGACTTTTCGGCTAGAATACAAACAGTCAGCAAAGAAAGGAATGAACGGTATTGGAAAGTCATAAATCATTTCAAAAAATTGACAGGCTGTGCAGTTGTGCTCAACACTAGTATGAATGTGCGTGGTGAACCTATCGTTTGTTCTCCTTTAGATGCCTACAATTGTTTTTTACAAACTAAAATGGATATATTAGTTATTGGAAATTTTATTTTCAAAAAAACACTATAAATAATGAGTGCGCTTAAAGATTTATTTCAGTACCTATTAGAAAGAAAAAAATGGTGGTTATTCCCTGTTATTCTCTTTTTAATACTATTCTCTCTACTACTATTTTTAGGTGGTGAATCTATCTTGAGTCCCTTTATTTATTCATTCTTTTAACACTAGTTCGTGAGCGATTACAAAACTATACTAAGCATTAATTTAGGGTTACTTGTTGCAGTTGTACTGTTTAAAGTACAGGAGTTTGTTTATGTTCTATTAGTTATCGACTTTTTGTGTCTTTTAAGCAAAAAAATAGCAGCTTTTATAGTTCAAATCATCAACAAAATAACCTCTACAGTAGCAACAATTGGCTCAACCTTAGTGTTGGGGGCTATTTACTGTTTAGTCTTATTC
>JAAEPD010000327.1 GCA_024222455.1 Aureispira sp. | reverse complement strand
TTAAAAAGGGAGAAGTATCATGTTGATGGTCAACCAATCACCACCGACCAATATTTTGAAAGATAGTCTCATTGAAGAGGACCGGCTCCTTTTTTGTTTTGATGTTTTTATGCCCATATCCATGTAAGAGGGCTGATGGAGTGAGCGGACAGCAAGCAGCTATGAAACTAGATGAAGAATATTTTAAAACGATAATATCATAACTCTACAACCTGCCCCACGTATCCTATGTGTCCTCTATAATGATCCAAGTTCAGTTCACGAATATCGTGTCCATTCAGAAGCAAATAACCAGAGGTTGGGTCATAAAGCCTGTCGGAACTAGCAATTGCAACAGCTGTTTAGATTAACTTATAGCTTAGGGTTAGAGGTGCTCCACTTATTTTCGTTGGAACATCATTCAATCGTGTAGTGTAGTAGTATCACATAAAACTATGAACGATGCACACATGCAAGTAAAAGCAATCATTCACTATAATGCCAAAACTAAACTGCTAAACCGGAACTATACGGTAAAGAATA
>JAAEPD010000326.1 GCA_024222455.1 Aureispira sp. | reverse complement strand
TAGAACGCTCCTTTAAAGCTTCTAGGACTACTTTTGTCTTGAACTTTGATGTGAATTTCCTTTTCTTCATATGCACTAATTTAAGCTTTTTTTCCCAACTTAACTACTGGTCCTAATTTTGGGGTATACTGCATTCATGCTCTATTGTTTTAGTGTTTAATCAATAATTAAGACAATTCAAATATAAATGGTTCGTCACAAAAAAGCTTGACAATTTTATGAATGGTAGGTTTTGATAAATGAATGGTAAATGGAGCTACTATTTTACCTAAAAACATACTCACCAAACACATTCTTATCACATAAGTTTATTTTCAGAACAAAAATACGGCTCTTCAGAACATACTTTTGCTGATTAAGAGATTTCTAAAGATTTTGGAGCATCATTCAAATCAAAAAAAGCAAGTTATGATGTACAAACAAAATCTTTACACCACTTTTTTAGCCTTCTTCGCAAGCATTCTTATCGCTAATGCACAAACCCTAGATTCTATTCCTTCTCCTGTTGGTTATGCAACAGATGGAGCAGGGCTCACAGAAGCTCTTATGGAAAATGGAACAGATTTATTTTTAATGTATACTGCTGATAATAATGATCGCACCTTATTTAAGTATAATGGGACAAGTCTTGACGCTGTTCCTGCACCTGCAGGTTATCCTAGTGTAGGTTATGGTCTAGCTGTTGAATATGGGGGTAATCAATATTTTAAGTATCAACAAAATGACAATTCTTATGATCTGGTAAAATACGACGGGACAACCTTAACCCCAATTCCATCTCCTACAGGTTTTAATAATAGCTACAAAGGATGTTGGGGTAATCCAATAATATATAATAGCTTATTATACATGCGATATAGAGCTGATAATGGAGCCTATTGCTTAGCAAAATATGATGGAACTACTCTTGATACCATCACTAATCCAACAGGTTATGAAAATAATGGTGTGACTCAAATTATAGCTGAATACAACTCTATGCTATATATGAGGCTAAAGGGGAATGATAACAACTACGATCTTTTTAGTTATGATGGTACTACTTTTACCGAAATTTCATCTCCTACAGGCTATGATGGCTCAAACAAGGGGACTTGGGGGGATCATATTATCTTTAATAATAAACTATATCTACAGTATAAAGGGAATGATAATAATCAAGATCTTTTTAGCTATGATGGTACTACCTTAACCCCAATTCCCTGCCCTACAGGTTATACACTGGGAGATGGATATGAAGGTGACCCAATTGAGATGGGAGGTAATCTGTATCTACAAGTAGAGGATGATAATGGTACTTATGATTTATTTAAGTATGATGGTACTACCTTAACCCCAATTCCATCACCTGTTGGATATACAAGTACTGGTTATGATGGCGATCCCATCGTTTATAACAATAACTTATATCTTCAGTATTATTCTGATAATGATACTTATACCTTATTCAAATATGATGGAACTACCCTAGATTCTATCACATCACCTTCAGGTTATAATGGACTTTTTAATGATAGTGGCTATCAAGGAGCTCCAATCATCTTGAATGGTATGCTATACTTGCGTTATCAAGGTGATGATGAAAACCTTGACTTGTTTAGCTATGACGGAACTACACTAACTCCAATTGCTTCTCCTAGTGGTTATGACATGGATTATGCTGGGTATATCTGGGAAGATCCTATTGTCTTTAATAATGCTTTGTATATGGTTTATGCAGGCAATGATGGCAACCAAGATTTATTTAGATATGGATCAGCGATTACAGGTCTAAAGCAAGTAGTGAACACAGAAACTGCTAAGGTTTATCCAAATCCAAGTACAGGTGTTTTTGTAGTAGAGGTAGATCATGTAGAACAAGGAGCAAGTCTCTCTGTATATGATTTATTGGGTAAAGAGCTGTTGAATCAAAAGCTTGCAGAGCGTCAAACTCAATTAGATTTGAGTTCTTTTGCTGCTGGTAGTTATTTGATGAAAATAAACACAAAAACGAGCAATACTGTTCAGAAAGTAATTATCAATAA
Source organism: Aureispira sp. (assembly GCA_024222455.1). Classification (GTDB taxonomy): domain Bacteria; phylum Bacteroidota; class Bacteroidia; order Chitinophagales; family Saprospiraceae; genus JAAEPD01. The sequence goes on along the minus strand of JAAEPD010000326.1, from coordinate 14,047 downwards.
ATAAAAGTTGACAATTAATTTTAGTGCATAAAAGTGTACAATAAATCCAGCTAGGAGTCCTTAGTTAATACTAAGGGCTCTTTTTTTAATTAAAATTAAGCTGTTTCTCATTCATTTCTTTTAGCAAGGCCGGCAATTCAAAACGTTTGCCAAATAGCGACTCTAACTCTTGAGCACGAGCCACAAACTCACTTATCCCATAGTCGTTGATATATTGCAAAACACCACCTTTGAATGGTGCAAACCCCCAACCATAAATACTTCCCAAGTTAGCCTCTGCATTAGTCTGCAAGATATTCTCCTCCAAACAACGTACAGCTTCTAAGCATTGCACAAACAATAATCGTTCAGTCATCAATTGCTGATCGAGTTGTTCTTTATCTTGAGGAAAGCATTCTTCTAAGCCTGCCCAAAATTCAACCTTTTTTTGTTTGTTATAATCATAAAAACCTGCTTGACGAGCCTTTCCTTTACGGTTTAGCTCTTTGACCATTTTTTCGGCAACAATCAAACCTGGATGATCTTTTTGTTGATGCGTATTGATCTCAAACTCTAAAAGTTTTGGTAAGGATAATTTATCAGCTAAAGCGAGTGGGCCATCAGGCATTCCAGCCAGTCTTGCTGCATTTTCTATAGCATTAGGCAGCTGTCCCTCTTGCAACAAAGCTAACCCTTCGAGCAAAAAAGAACGATAAACTCGATAAGTATAAAAGCCATATTCATCTTTGACTATAATAGGAATTTTGCCTATCTGGCGAACAAAGTCAAAAGATCTAGAAATAGTCTCCTTAGAAGTATCTTCACCATAAATAATCTCCACCAAAGGTACTGTAGCCACAGGCGAAAAGAAGTGCATCCCAATATAGTTTTTGGGTTGCGCACAAGCCTCTGAAAGGTCACTAATAGAAAGGGTGGAAGTATTAGAGGCAATAAAACAATCTCGATGGATATGCATTTCGGTATCTCTAGCAATACGTTTTTTGAGGTCTGGATTTTCAAAGACAGTTTCGATCACCAAATCACAGTCTTCAAAATCAGAGCTATGCTGAGTGGTATGGATACGCTCCAAAATCTCCTCTTTTTGTTCCGTAGTCATTTTGCCCAAATTAACTAGTCGATCTAGTGCTTGGCGAGATTGTTCCTTACCCTGTTCTGCAATACTTACAGATATATCTTTTAGGACTACTTCTATGCCAGCTAGAGCACTCGTATAAGCAATGCCAGAACCCATTATTCCAGCTCCTATTATTGCAATTTTGCGTGCTCTAAATCTTCCAAAACCTTTAGGTCGGCTAGCACCTTTATTGATCTTGTTGAGATCATACCAAAAAGCCTTGGTCATGTTCAGACAAGTCTTACTGCTGATCAATGAGGTGAAATAGCGACTGCAAATACGTGTAGCAGTTTCAAAATCTACAAAAGCACCTTCTACCATAGCATTAAATATAGCTTGTACAGCAGGATAATTATGGTAAGTTTTACGAGCAATATCTGCATTCATAGCAGCGATCAATCGGCTATTTTTTAGGCGTTGTGGATTGATGTGAGTAGGGATAGAATCAGATTTGTCCCAAGGTTTTACAATATCAGGCTCCGATAAAATCCAGTCACGGGCTTCTCTTATTAAATCAGATTTGTCTACTATTATTTTATCTATCAAGCCTCTTTGTAAGGCTTCCTTTACATGCATTTTTCGACCTTTAGATAGAATGTCAAAAGCCTTTTCGTAGCCCAACACCCAAGTCAACCTAGAAATGCCACCACCTCCCGGCATCATACCTAATGTCACTTCAGGTAAGCCTATCAAGGTGTTTGGCGAGTCCCATGCAATACGATAATGACAGGCTAAGGCCAACTCATAGCCACTTCCCAAAGCAGAACCATTCATAGCAGCTACTACAGGTACCCCCAACTGTTCAATTCGTCTAAATATGGTGGTCAAAATCTCTGTATGTTCAAAAACATCTTGAGGATTTTCAGCCTTATGTAGATAATCTAAATCACCACCAGCCAAAAAAGTAGGTTTAGCAGAGGTAATAATCACCCCTCTTAAGCTACCCGCTTTAGCCGATTTTTCGAGCAGTTTTAGTGCAGGCAACAAAACTTGAGCAATCTCATGGTTAATAATATTAACTCGACGACCACTCATATCAAGCGTGATAATAACAATATCTTGATTATCCTTTTTATAATAAATCATAACATGAATTCAATCTAAAAATAAAAATGTCTGGTAGAATACTCTAACTACTAATAATACCTAAACCAATTCTACAATGGTAGTCACACCCATACCACCGCTCGTACACATTGTAGCCAATCCAATAGAAAGTTGGCGACGTTCTAACTCATCTATGAGGGTGCTCAGTAGCATAGTACCTGTAGCGCCCAAAGGATGTCCCATTGCAATAGCACCACCATTGACATTAAGTATGTCATTATCTATATCAAAGGTGCGTTGAAACTTGAGTACAGGAGCAGCAAAAGCCTCATTCACTTCCCAAAGGTTGATATCCTTAGCCTCCAAACCTGCAAGTTTTAAGGCTTTTTTAGTAGAAGGAATAGTGCCTTGCAGCATAATAGTTGTTTCGCTACTACTGGCTGCTGCAGCCAAGATTCGAGCACGAGGTTTTAGGCCCAATGCTTCACCTTTTTCTTTATTACCAATCAAAACAAGTCCTGCACCATCTACAATTCCAGAGGAATTTCCAGCAGTGTGTACATGTTCTATTTCGTTCAAGAAAGGGTAGCGAATAATCGCCATAGCGTCAAATCCTTGTTTGCCCAATGCTGCAAAAGCAGGAGGGAGTTGCCCCAAGACTTCTAAGGTAGATTCAGGACGAAGATGTTCGTCCTTATCCAAAATTGTTAGGCCATTTATATCATAAACAGGTATTATAGATCGGTCAAAATATCCAGCCTCTTGAGCATGGAAAGCACGCTGTTGCGACTGCAAGGCGTATTGATCTATCTGAGTCCTATCAAACTGTTCTATAGTACTAATCAAATCTGCACTAACTCCTTGTGGTATATAGTTGACCTTAGAGTTGACAGCAGGGTCATTGTACAAAGCACCACCATCACTGCGCATAGGTACTCTACTCATGCTCTCTACACCACCAGCTACTAATAGCTGTTCCCAACCTGAGCGTACCTTCATGGCAGCCAAATTGATTGACTCCAAACCAGAGGCACAGAATCGGTTGATTTGCATACCAGGTACTGTTTCTGGCCAACCTGCATACAAGCCAGCAGATTTAGCAATATTGCCACCTTGTTCGCCTACAGGAGTAGCACAACCTACTATTATATCATCTACTTCTTTGGTGTCAAGCGAATTACGTTCTTGGAGGGCATGGAGCATTTTACAAAGTAAGTCAATAGGTTTTACCTCATGTAATGATCCATATACTTTACCTCGCCCACAAGGAGTGCGGACAGCATCAAAAATATAAGCTTCTTGCATAAATTAAGTTTTCTTATTAGGCCAGAAGTTAATTAACTTTATTCGGAAATTAAAAAAATGAAGTGTCTAACTTAGCAAAGTGACCTCATGAACATAGTGAACTAAATCCTAGTATCTAATAAGGTCTAACTACTAAAGACTAAAAGTGAAGCGTACTAACTACTATGATTAATAAACAAACACTAAACCTCCTACAGAGAGCCCTGCAGCAGTGCCCAAAAGTAAACAACTATCACCTCTTTGGAGCTGACCACTTTCTATAGCAGTATAGAGCGCAAGAGGAATAGAGGTCGATATACAATTCCCATAATCAGCTAGAATAGAGACCATTTGATCTGAACGCCATTTAAACACTTTTTGAGCAAAATCTAAAGCCATTTTACTTGCTTGGTGTGGAATAATACAGTCTATATCGGACATTTCTAGCTCAACAGTGCTAAAGAGTTTTTCTACAAAAGGTAAGATTTTTTGCATGCCCAAACGCATAACAGCCTTGCCCTCCATAGCAAAGGTGAAATCACTAAAAGTTGTTTTCGTATTAGGATGTAATGCATTTCCACCACCTTTGACTCTAGTATAATGTGCGCCTTGAGAATAGGTTTCCATACCTGCTGCCAAGACACCTTTACCCTCATCTGTAGAACAGTAAGAAACAATAGTAGCTATAGCTGCATCTACAAACAATGTTGCACTTTTAGGATCTTTAGGATTAAGACTTTTAGAGGCAATTTCACTGTTCACAATAGCTACATTAGAGTAGCGAGAGCCATCCAAAAGGTAGCTAGCCATATCTAAAGCTGTCACAAAACCCAAACAAGTAGAATCTACATCCCAACAAGGAATACCTGCATTGAGTATCCCCAGTTCTCTAGGAATCAAGCAAGCATTGTGGGGAATAGGGAAGTCAAAAGAACCAGAAGCGTCGATCAATAAATCTAAATCTTCAAATTGCATATTGGCTCGGTTAAGAGCTTTTTGGAGTGCTTGAGCACCCATATATGCACCTGTTTCTTGAGCATTGACATAGTGTCTAGAGCGAACTCCATTAGTTTTGAGTATCCAACCTTCTTCCAAACCTAGTTCTTTTTCGAGGCTAGCAGAATCGACTTTTTGTACAGGAAGATATTGCCCCATACTCACTATTTTGATTGGTTTAAAGCTCATAACGGTTTAATATGGGTGTTGCAATATGTTTGGTCATGCCTTGCAATAGTTTCCAAGGGAATTTGCGTGCTCTAGATAAATGCTTGGTGTAAACTAAGTTGTATTCAGAACTAGGAACAGCACCACGATGTTTTTTGTATTTGGCTGCGCCTGAACTGTTGTGTATGATTAGGTTGTTTTGGACACCTTCTTGTATGATCTTGAGGGAGTCTAAACGGTAGAATCCTTCTGTTTTAGGCAAATCAAAATTATAACCCAAAATAGGGGTGGTCATTATACCATTTCTATGGAAATAGGCAATGCAAGCATGCACCTCTCCATCCTTCTGCAGGAAGTGATAATTTAACCATTTTTCTTGTATAGAATCTCTAAAAAAAGCATTACTAAACTGTGGGTTCAATATAGAATATTTGCGCAGATACAAATCATCATAAAACCGCTTAACTCTTTTCCATACATCCGAAGTACAATCCTTTGAAGATACCCATTGATAGTCTGTCCGTTTGCGTTGCAAGCGCAGGTCATCCTTATAGGCTTTTTTCTTTTTATAAACGCCCAATTTAGGATCTAGAATATAGATTTGACGGCTGAGCACTTTATCATAATTCAAATATTCTAAATCACTCAAAAGTTGATGGTTGAGCATATCTCCAACCGACCGAAAAACAATAGCTCGATCAGGATATTTACTAACCAATAGGTCTGTAATATCTTTGAGCTGTTGTATCGAAATATCAGTATATAAATTAGTAGAAAGTAACCAATTGTTGACAAACACAACCTTGTCAAAATATTTGCGAGGAGCACATTTTTCAAAGAGCTTGATAGCTCCTTTGCTGAGTTTATTCGCCCAAGGGCGTTCACTCAACTCTATATCCACCTCCTTATAGCCATAATCTACATATTGTCCATAAGGTGAACAAACATAAGAGTTTGGATAATCGACATGAGGAATGACTATAGGCAAATATAAATTCTTATCCACCAATAGGCTCAACTGACAGTCAGTATTGTGAATATAATGTCGAGCACCATTTTTTAGGAAGGCAGCAAGCATTTTATGCTCAGCAGAATCTTGCCAGACTACGTTTCCTATATCTTGTTGTTGGTATAATTGCATAGGCTAACAACTTCGTTTTATTCTACGTAATTTATTCATGGTTGTAGCAGGAATCGTATCCTTGAAAATTAGCTTGCAATCATTAATGTGATAGTGTTCCAATAGGTCTAAAACAGATTCTGTTACCGCAATTTTAGCAGTATCAAAATCATTACTATCTAAATAAAAAATGATCTCTTTAGGGCCTGTTTGCTCAACTATATATTCCTGAACTTTGGTAGTTGCTAAGATAATTGCTCGACGTATAAAATCTGGAAAAATTTGTATCTCTTCCCCCTTTGCGTTTTTTATTAAAAACACATCATCAGCACGACCTTCTATATGGTCAATAGCTTGAAATATAGAACCACAAGGACAAGGTTCTTTTTTATCTATTATAATATCATTCAGTTCGTAGCGAATAATAGGTTGAGAGCTGCGTGTGAAATCTGTAATAATGGGGTGATAACGCTCTTGGCTATCGTCTAGATAATTCTTTTCTATTTTGACAATATCTTCGTTGAAATGCAAGGTGCCATATTCGCAAGTTTTGGCCAAAAAACCTTCTGTGCATTGATAGGCTTGATGGATAACTTGATTGAAGGTGCGTTTGAGCAAAGAGTGATCAAAGGCTTCTAAAACCTCTGCTACAGATATAATTTTTTTAGGTTGAATCTTGATTCGACCTGCTTTCTGAGCTTTAGCTATCTGAATAAGCATAGAGGGTTGTGCAACAATTACATCAGGTTGATAGTTTTGCAGCTTTTCTAAATTATTAGTAATAGAGTCTTTAAGATCGAAAAAGTTGAAGTCAATTAGCTTGGATTTGGCAGCACTGTAGAGGTTGCTATTTGCTCTCAAAAAGAAGGCAACTTTACGTTGTTTCCATTGCCAACCCAATACATGCAAAAGCACATAGGCTACCCATTGTGCACGCTCATCTACTGAGGCCAAGAAAATGCCTCTATTGCCCGATGTTCCAGAAGATAAACCCACCGTAACTTTACCAATCATTGATGAAAAATCTCTGCTTTCTTCTGCTTGAGTAGCTACTTTGTAAGCATCCTCTTTTTTGATGCCATGTGTATTGATGCTGTCAAAGTTTTCCATGAAAATTTCCTTATTGATTACAGGAAATTTATCCCAGCTGCCATATTTTTTTAATCGTTCTGCATAGAATGGTGATTTTTTAGCTACTCGTTTGAGATGGCGTTTTATTTTTTTGTTTTGCCATTTTATTAGGGCTTCTTCATTATCAGGTACCTGTTTTTTTCGGTAGCGAGATAGATATTTTAGTATTTTAAGTTTGAGTAACATGCTGCAAATATTTATAGATAGAAGCTGTATTTATAATAAAAATGGTGAACTAGTGCTTTTTTTGAGGGAAGGAGGTTGGTTTTTCTGGTTTTGTATAAATCATTTTTGAAGCTGTTTGGAGTTCAATTAGTGAAAGGGTTATGACCACAATTATTTCAGAAATAAAATAAAGGAATCCTAATATAGTTAGTTCTTGATATAATCTAATAATTAGACCAAATGTAAGACAGCAATAGGACAGGTTTGCAAGCGCAATAATTTTCATGAAAACCCTCCAGTTTTTTGGATAGCCTAAAAAGCAACAAAAAGAGTAAATAGCAAAAAAACAAGGAATGACGGCTAGAACATACAGTATATTTTCTGACATCCCAATAGTGCTTTTTAGTTTCACAAGAACAACACCTAGCATAAAAGCGGATAGGACTGCTCCTAAAGCATCTACTAAAAAGAGTTTTCTTGGATTTATTTTATTGAGTATTGATTGAAGTGACATTGTGTGAGGGATGTTTTATTGTTAGACAGTTTGTTCCTGTTCTTTCCACCAAGTTACAAATTCTTTTAGTCCATCGTTAAGTGTATGTTTGGGATGGTAGTTGAGTAGTCTTTTTGCTTTTTGTATACTCAATGTTGTAGAATGGGAGGCCACACTAACGGATGCTCTAGTTAACAAAGGTTCTTTGTCTGATTTGGTTAGTTTAGCCCACTTTTCCATAGCCCAAGCCACCTTATCTACTACAGCATAAGGCACTTTTTTAGCCTTCCAAGGCAACCCTAATTCTTTGAGCACTCTAGCTACCACTGTCCAAAGTTCTACTGGCTGACCATCTGTAATATTATAAGCTTCTCCCAGTGCTTTATCCTCTGCATGTATGCTCAAGATAATAGCATCTACCACATTTTGGACATGAGCCATATCGTTCATGTTTTTGCCATCACCAATTATTTTTAAGCGACCTGCATGATAGGCTTTGAGCACTCTAGGCATGATAGTATAATCACCTCGACCATATATAGCTCTTGGGCGCAAAATGATAGTCTCTAAACCCTGTTTAAATACTTTTTGTACTACCTTTTCCGATTCATACTTAGTCTCTCCATAGATGCTGATAAAAGTCTTTGGGATAAAGGTTTCTTCTACATTGTAGAGATGTTGCCCTAAATGTTGTGGATAAATACTCGGTGTAGAAATATGCACCAACCGTTTTACGCCTTGTGCTCGACAAGCATCTACTATATTTTGAGTAGCTAAGACATTAGCATCATAAAAATCTTGTCGTTTTCCCCATAAGGAAGACAATGCAGCAGAATGGACAACTACATCAATATCTTTGCAAAGCTTTTGAACATCGGTAGCATTGCTGAGGTCGGCAGCCTTGAAAGTCACATTGGCAAATTGCTCTAATGGTTTCCCTTTGTGTGTGTTTCGACCAGTAGCAATAATATTGTAGTTCCCAGATTTAGACAAGGATTCAACTAAGCGTCCTCCTAAAAAGCCAGTTGCGCCTGTGGCTAATATAGATAGTTTATTTTTCATGTTGTTTTAGTAGTTAGTAGTTAGTATTTAGATTATTAGTATTTAGATTTTTAGACTAACTGTTAAATAGCATTAAGCATACTTCAATGTTCAAGGCATTTTATAGTCTAAATACTAAGAACGAAGTGATTCTAACTACTAAATACTCAAAAATTCCCATTCCATTCGATATGATGAGTTGTGGCATCTAAAATAGAAATATTATTTTGTTTGGCTATTCTATAGAAATGAAAGATAGTAAAGAGCTGTGCAAAAAATGGGCGTAGGTCTTGCCAACTAAAGACTACATCTTCCGCTTTGGTCATATATTTCAGGAGCTTTAGAAATGCTGGAAACGATCGTACCTCAGGTAGACTATACGCTAAGATCGCTAAGGTCAGCATCATACGATTTTCGGGTTTAGGATAGCAAACTCCATAAGGCTTTTGGAAGGGCATAAAAGCATCTTTGGCATCAAAAAGGTGAATGCCACTGGTTAGCCTTGGGTTGCATTCTAAGGTGTAATATTGGCCATCTTTAGAGCTTTTTATAAAATCAAAGGACAGAAAACCTGTATACTTGGTCGTTTGAATAATTTTAGTGATAATGTCTTTTATTTTAGGGATGTCTATAGATTCAAAATAGACTGCTGCACCGTTACCTACTCGATAACTAACTGGATATACAGAATGTGCGGTCAGTCTACCTTTATCTACCACACTAAAGGAGCAAAAATGATCGCCTTCTATAAATTCTTGTACTACCCAACTTTGTTGGTGGTTAATACTTATATCTTCTAAAGCTTTTTTATCATCAATAATAACATTATCTGCAAAACGGCTATAGGTTGGTTTGGCTACAAATTTATGGAATTGACCTACTGCTTTATTTAACTCTGCTCTGGAATGTGTGAGGACAGATTTAGGATAGGGTAGTTCCAACCATCTCAAGAGTTGATTGAAGTTCCATTTGCTGTGGAGCTGCTCCATTAGCTTTATTCCTGAGGTAAAAACTTGGCAATATCTAGCAAATGCCTCTTGATATTGAGCTACATAAAACGTCTCTTCGCAAGTAGGAATGAGTAGATCAATGCTATAATCCTTGATCAAAATTCGAAGCTGATTGACAAACGCTTTGGGCTGTTGACGAGGAGGAGGAATGATAAAACTTTGATCTACATATTTTGATACTCCAGATAGATTATATCCAAAGGTATCTGCTATATAAACCTTGTGTTTCTGTCGTTTGAATAGGCGAGCTAAATGCAAGGTTGCTGGTGCTCGACCACCTGTCAATAATATGTTTTTGGGTGTTGAATGCATTAATATTAGATTCTAGGTATTGGGTCTGTTTAATTATCGAATATACTAATTTTTTAGTTCTTTACTAGTTCAAATTTATGCTCACTAACTTTTAGTGAATAATTGTTTATTATCACGTACTTTTGTGTTATGAAAAATATAAAAGCCATAATTGTAGATGATGAACAATGGGCAAGAGCTGTTTTGACAAGATTGTTAGAACAGAATTGTCCCTCAGTGGAAGTGGTTGCTAAATGTGTAGACTTAGTTTCGGCTGTAGAGCAGATAAAACTACTAAAACCTGATGTTGTGTTTTTGGATGTAAAAATGCCAGATTATGCAGGTTATGAGATCATTAATTTTTTCACTGAAATTGACTTTAGTCTTATTTTTGTTACTGCCTTTGATCAATATGCTATTAAAGCTTTTGAACTAAATGCTGTGGATTATTTGGTAAAACCCATAGATCGAAAAAAATTGGTGCTTGCTGTTGATAAGTTGACTGCTAAATTGGAAAAAGAGAGCAATCTAGAGAGTTATCAAGAGTTGTTGAAAACAATAAAGAGTAAAACGTTTAAAAAAATTATACTACCAGAATTAGGGAATAGACGTATAGTAGAGCTAAACTCCATATTGGCAATAAAAGCAGATGATACGTACTGCAAGATTTATTTGAAGGGAGAAGAAAAAGTGATTACAGTTAGTAAGACGCTTAAATATTTTGAGGAAATATTGGATGAGAATCCTTCTTTTTTTAGATCGCATCGATCTTGGATTATCAATTTAGAGCATGTCCAAAAGTTTAATAAAACAGATAGTACTATTATAATTAATGATAATTTGAATGCAGCAATTTCCAGAAAAAAGTTTGAGGAGTTTGAATTAGCCATAAAGTAGAATTGAAACCATTCCTGAAAATATTAACCCTTCATTTAATTGTTGCGCTAAACTGCTTGAACAGTTTTGCGCAAAATCCTGCCTATTTTGTACTCGGAGAAAAACAGTTTTCTAATACAGATATATACACCTTGCTGTATGATGACTATACAGATATACTTTATGTAGGTACTAATGATGGTCTGTATGCCTATTCGCAAAATAGATTTGTACGATTTAAAAATACAGACAAACAAATAGGAAATTCTCTTTTTGACCTGCGACAAGACTCCAAAGGAGTTGTTTATTGTTCTAACCTCAATGGACAAGTATTTAAAATAGAAGAGCAAGAGTTAAAGCTAGTTTATACAATAAATACAGATCAAGTACTAAGATCCTTTCAGTATTTCATTGATATAGATAACACTATAATCATAGTGACTACTAATGATGTTAGAGTTGTGGATTTTAGAGGCAAGGATAGTATTATACTTAACTTAGAAAAATTAGAATCAGCAGGGCATCAAATAAATAGGTCAACGGCTTATTTTATTGCAAGCCAACAACCTAGCAATAAAGATATTTACTTGACATCTGGGAATTCTAAGAAGCTAATTCTATTAAGGAAGCAGCATGTAGAATATTTAACAAATACTGTTACCTACCAATCAGAGCTCACCCCTCAATATTTTAAACTTAATCGTAAGCTATTTGGATTGGTAGAAAGGAAGCAACTGATTGCAAATCTAAAAGATGATATCAAATTGGGTTTAGAATTGAAACTCAAGGAGAAATTTTCCTATTTGAATGATAGTGCAGTCATTGGTTTAGATCCCAAAAATGGGGCAAGAATTATTGGGCTTAAAAATGATACGCTGGTCCAACAACAACATTTTTTTGATAAAGAATTTCTTTCAACAGCAGCAGTGAACAATAAGGGAACACTGTTTCTAGGAACATTTGGAAATGGGATTTTTGTAGTGCCCCATAAAAAGGTAATTCGCCATACTTACGATGGTTTGTTTTTAGGGATTGCAGCATCTCTTGATAATGAGGTTTATCTTTCTAGTCGATCAGGAGAGGTGTATAAATACCAAAAGGAACTTCAGTTGATAGATAAAGTTCGGGCTAATGTAGATGCTGTTTTTTATAGGCCAAACAACTTTAAATTTAAGCAAATAACAGAGGCGAATATCCTGTATGATACTTATAGTGGAGACTATGGAGGTCTTAAGGATGTTTATTGGATCGATAGTAATACTTTGTTGATGTCTGATTTTGCTCATGTTGCATTATGGGAAACTACAGATCAATCTTTTGTTCTTGAAAAAAAAGTTATTTCAAGAATAGGTCGTTGTGCTTCGGTAGTTTGGTCTGCTACAGATAGCTTAGCTTATTACACTACAAAAATAGGGGTTTTGTCTAAGCCTATTACTTCTGTAGAATCGCTTGAAGAGGATACTCTTTTTTATGAAGGCAAGGCTTTTATAGCAAATGATTTGGTGTCAGTTAATGATAAAATATTTTGTGCCACTAGTGAGCATGGAATCCTTGTTTATAAAAAAAAGGAGTTGATTGCTCAATTCTCTAAGAAGAACGGGTTGTTATCGAACAGGATTAAAAAAATAGAGGTTCAAGACTCTATATTATACCTATTAGGAAACGAAGGGCTACAATTGCTTGACCTGAAAACAAAAGAATTTATAGGTTTGGGTGTGGCTGAGGGGCTAATTACTGACGGCGTAACCAATTTTAGTTTGAGTCAAGATAAGTTGTGGTTGTTGGAGAAACATGCCTTTTATACCATTGAGCTTTCTACATTAAAAACAAAGAACTTGATTTCCAAGTTGAGCATAGATTCTATATTGGTTAATGATAATGCAATTGATCATAGGGAGCGATCTAGTTTTTCTTACCAAGAGAATAAAATGGGTATTTATTTCGATTATAGAAATATCGAGTCTAAATCAGAAACGGTTATTCAATATACCTTAGAAGGGTTTTACGATGAGTGGAAAACAGTAGAAACCATGGAGAACCTAATAGAATTTCAGTCTTTGCCTGTTGGCCAATATCAATTCAAAATTAAGGCATTTTATCGTAGTCAAGAGACAGAAACTTTTGAATATTCCTTTAGTATCTCACCTCCTTATTGGAAAACTTGGTGGTTTTATAGCTTAGTTATCGCTGTACTGTTGGCCATTGTTTTTTTAGTCACTAGACACCAGTTTCGGTTACTTCAGAAAAAGAACAAGGAAGCATTAGAAAAACAAGAGCTTAAGACCAATTTACTAGATTCGGAATTGAAAGCTTTGCGCTCACAAATGAATCCACATTTTATATTCAACTCACTCAACTCTATACAAGGACTGATTTTGCAAGAAGATACTGATGCTTCTTATGATTATATAGTATTGTTTGCCAACTTGGTGCGTAGTGTGCTTAACTATTCTAACAAAGAATTTATCCCTATCGACAAAGAATTGGAGTTTTTGGAGGTCTATCTCCAGTTAGAAAAGCTGCGTTTTGGAGATGACTTTAGCTATACCATTAACTATACCGGTAATAGAGAACTGATGGTGCCTTCTCTGATTGTACAACCTTTCATAGAAAATGCATTGGTGCATGGCTTATTGCATAAAAAAGGTTTAAAAACCTTGTCTATTACTTTTGAACATAGCGATGATGAACTAAAATGCACCATTATAGATAATGGAGTAGGCCGAAAAAGGGCCCAAGAGATCCAAGAACGACAAGGCCAATTACACGAATCCTTTGCATTGGGAGCTATCAAAAAACGTTTAGAAATTTTAGGTGCAGCATTAGATGTAGAACTTGGTTTTGTAACCACTGATTTATATGAAAATGATGCAGCTTCAGGCACTCGAATCGAAGTGGTTATTCCTTTTAAGAACCCTTTTTAGGCAAGTCTCCTTTCCTTTACTAACTCATTTTGCTCTTCACTAGTTATTTTGTGATGAACTGCTGTGCTTCGCTTATTATTGTAATACAATTTTTTTTCTACAAACAAAACAGAATATGATGAAGCAAACACTTACGACTCTAATGGTGGCATTTTGCTACACGCTCTTTGCACAGCCCTGTGATTCTGATTTAATAGGGCATTATACTTTTGATGATCAAACAGCTATAGACTCAAGTAGTTACGTTAATGATGGAACACTATTTAAGGTAACTCCTACTGTAGATAGGTTTGGGAATTCCAATAAAGCATATCTTTTTGATGGAGATTCAAGCCACATAGCTTTGCCTTCTAATATGTTAGATAAGCAAGCAATGACTATTTCAAT
>JAAEPD010000325.1 GCA_024222455.1 Aureispira sp. | reverse complement strand
GGTAAATGTACTTAGTACTACACTTTTTAATGATACTGCTTTGACTGAGACTACAAGAGCAACGATTGATGCATATACTTTACTAAGTAATGGTGAAAGGATATATGACAGGCTTCATAGTGAGAAAGTAGTCCCAGATACAAGTATCGCTTCTTTTCCAACTTATGAAACTCCATTTGTAACAGCAGTAGGTAAGGTTTTAGATTTTGGTGATATAACTTGTGTTATTAAGGATACTGGAGATACTGTTGTAATAACATCTGACAATACAGGTACTATCACAATGAACTGTGGAGACACATTAACTGTAACTACTGATGGATTTAATGCTATAAAATCATCAACAGGTATAGTTGTTGATGGTGATACAGTTATTGATGGTTGGACAACAGAGGGTGATTTATATATCAATTCCGCGCAAGACTTAACAGATGTAACTATTAATGGAGATTTAAGAATAGCAACTGGTGCTGATAGTGTATTGTCTTTCACTAATGTAACTGTAACAGGGAGTGTTTGGAATGATAGTGATACTAATACCCTAGAGATACAGATTGACTCAACAAGTGATATGACTGCAGGAGATGAAGGAACAGGAGCAGGGGAAACAAATATAGTTGGAGAGATATTAACCTTTACTTCAAGTGGTGTTATTGTTGGCTCAAGAATACAACTATACAATGTAACAACTTCATTAGAATTAGACAATACTATTGATGATGGCAACTGGAGCTATCAAGATACAGATGGTAACATAGCCATTGATGATATTATTAGACTAAGAGTAACACATACGGACGGAGCTACTGCTATGCTACCTTTTGAGGGACTAGCTATTGCAAGTGCAACAGGTGGTTCGTTTTTAGTATCACAAGAAGATGATGAGATTTACAATGCTTATGCAATAGATGGCTCAACAATAACAGGATTCGAAGCGGATTATGTAGATAATGAATTTGATATAACAATAGCTAATAATTGGACTGCTAAAGATTTGTATTCGTGGTCAGTATATAACCAAACAACACAAGAGGGAATACAAGCCTTTTTTGGAGCTTTTGAAGCCATTGATATAGCAAACCTTAGAATTAACACAGATATATTAAATGTATATTTTGATAATAATACAAGTACAAATGTTCATCAAACAGACAATATTAGAATATATAGGGCTGATGAGTTATACCCTGTAAAAAATCCAACGACAGGAGGGGGTGGTATAGATGTTGTTTGGAGAGACAAGGTTTTTATAGCAGAAACGGGAGTAAGTGGATTAACCACCTCTGAAAGTTCAATACTTTCAAATATTGAAGCTGATACAAATGAATTACAAACGAATCAAGGTAATTTTGCAACAGCAACGGGATTCGCAACAGAAGTTAAACAAGATATTATGCAAACCGATATTACTACAACAAAAAAGAAAGCAACACTTGCAGCCAATCTAAGTGCTTAATTAACCATATTAAATCTATTAACCCTTAATCTAAATGACAACCGAAGGAAACGAAACATTTATCAGAATCACTAACAAGGATATTTATGGCGAGATTAAAACACTCCATGAAACAATCGACATGCTGGTTCAAAATGTGCAAAAAACACATAATAGAGTGAAGATATTGGAGGACAAAAGCGTTAGCCTTTGGATAAATAGAAACCCTGTAAAATTTGCCATATTTTGCGTTATGTCTGTGTCCCTTCTTGTTTCAGACATTAGACACCCCGTCATAGATTTATTAAAGATTTTGGTATAGCTTTACAATTCTACAATTTACTAATACAATTAAGCCAATGAAGAATAAAGACATCCTCGATTTAAAAGAAAATGATGGAGACTTGCGAGCCGAGCTAAATAAGAAGTCCGCACAAAACAAGATAAGCGAAAGAGAGCGGTGTAGAATATTGCACCTGTGGTCAAAATTATTTAGTAAATCTTTAACAAAAATAATGGAATGAATGAAAGCGATATAGCGGTTGCCAAGAACGACATAGAACACATCAGGGACACTTTGCATGACATAAAAACACTTGCTATAGATACAAAGAAGCAAGCCACCAAAACTAACGGAAGGGTTAATTTATTGGAAGTAAATAAGAAAGAAAGAGAGAGGCTAAGAATACCATACAGGATAAACTCATTAGAAAAATGGAAGTATGGAATAATGACGGTGTGTATGATAGTTTTATTGGGAGGGTATAGGGTTATTACATGGAGTTTTGACGGCATGGTTCGAGAAAGCCTAAGTGCCTACACCGAGGACTACAATAAAAAAATTGACGCAAAAAT
>JAAEPD010000324.1 GCA_024222455.1 Aureispira sp. | reverse complement strand
TTATTATTTATTTTGAATCAGTACTTATCCTTTATAATAATATCTTCAAAAGAGGGGGGATAACGAGAATTGAGAGGGACAGAACTGCCTAAGTCTTGACGATAATCCCATTTGGTGCCAATAGCTGTAGGATAAGTGGTTTGAGCAGTGATATAAAAATTAGCTAGGAATGAGCAGAGAAGAATTAATACCAGTTTCATAGTTGTACATTTTTAAGTGATATGAATTAGTAGCACATACCAAAGTTATGTGCAATAGAGGGGAGTATCACATATATTAAATATAGCTCAATAGAGTAAAATAGGCAAGTACATAATATCCCTTTTATCAAGAAATAATACTCTGCTTTTGCTATGTATTAGCCTAAATTTGGTAACTAAAGCTTTTTGCTTGTCAGATTTAAGAGATAGAATTTATTCATTTTTTTAGTTCAAAAAAGCTTGCTGAACTATGAGGTATAAATAATTACTAATTAATTTCTTGTTTTGATAGGGCGAATTAATATATGGAGATAGTATAGTTTGTTAATTAATTGTTCAAAAAAAGCTTTGTTATTCCTATTAATATTTGTTATATTACGCCGTTCAAAAAACATTAAATAAAAACTTACTACAAAACTATGGCTGATACTCAACAACAACTCAAGGAGTTGTATGCTAAGATTGCAAAATGGGTAGAAATTTACAGAGCGAACGGTGGTCGCAAAAACCCTGAACTTAAAGCACAAGTTGCTTATTTTGAAGAAATCAAATCTTCTTTATTGCCAATGACCCAAAAGGCAATGAAAGCACAAGCTGCTGCACCTGTACGTGAACAGGGGGGAGGAAACAAGAAAATAGATGCTGCAAAAGCAAACGAAAGTATATTAGACATTAAAACCAATGGTTCTAAGAGTACAACACTGTACAAACCATATAAAGGGGTAGAAGCTTCTGAAAAAGCTGCTGCGCTACACAAGAAGAATGTAGTTAAGCAAAAAGAAAACCTAGTTAATGCGGGAGAAAAGCATGGCGTTGCACCTGCTGTATTAGGTGCTATCATGAGTAGAGAGACTGGTGGTGGTTCAGCTTTGCGTTCACTCAAGCAATTTGGATTGAGCAAAAACGATATGATCGCTCGTATCAAAAAAGCGATATCAGGCAACAGTGCTTTTGATAAGGAAACTAAAGAGAAATATGCTAACCTTAAAGCTTCAGATTTAGCAGGTTTAGATGATAACGAAAAAATATGGGGAGACCATGGTTATGGCTATGGTTTAATGCAGTTTGATGTACGTTATCATCCTGTCAAAATAATAGGTTTCTTAGGGCATAAAGATCCTGTAGCTCGTGCTAATGCAGTAATAGAAAGATCAGCAGAACTAATGGCTAAGAATATGGCTGATGTGCGTAAAAATCGCCCAAATTGGTCAGAAGATGAGGTATTGATGACAGCTTTGGCTATGTATAATGGTGGAGCAGATTATCGTCAGAAAGGACATTCTGGGTATATGCCAGATAAGTTTGATTTGAATAAGGTAGATGAAAGTACAACTGGTGATGATTATGCTCAAGATACGATTGCTAGAGCTAAAAAATATGCTGAAGGTGGGGATTTTGATGGTGATGGTTCTGGTGGTTCTAACACCAATACTAACACAAATACAGATACTCCAGTAGTAGCTTCAGATAAGTTGACAGGCTCTGTAGGAAAAGGCTGTGACAACAAAGATGCAGATGTATTATTGGTACAAAAGCGTCTAAATGCACATGGAGCTAGCTTAACAGAAGATGGCAAGTATGGTAACAATACTCTAAAAGCGATTGAAGCATTCCAACAAAAAACGTTTGGTTGGGCAGATGGAGCTATCAGTGCAAATGGCAAAACAGCTAAAGCTTTATTAGAAGGAGGAAGTAGCAATAATACAGAACCTACCAATACGACTACAGATACTCCAGTAGTAGCTTCAGATAAGTTGACAGGCTCTGTAGGAAAAGGCTGTGATAATAAGGATGCAGATGTATTATTGGTACAAAAGCGTCTAAATGTACATGGAGCTAGCTTAACAGAAGATGGCAAGTATGGCAACAATACTTTAAAGGCAATAGAAGCATTCCAACAAAAAACTTTTGGTTGGAATGATGGGGAGATTAGTGCAAATGGTAAAACAGCTAAAGCATTGCTAGCTGCACCTACTGGCGGAACTACAACCACAGACACTAATACAGATGATACGCCAACTCATAATGAGGCTGAAACTTGGGATTCGCATACAAATAGGAGGGTAAAAACACTTGATGGTCGCGTTAAAGGTGCAGCAATCAAGTTTGTAAATAATGTACAGTCTCAGTTAGGGCTGAAAATTAGAGTTACTTCTGCGCTTCGTACTGTTGCAGAACAGGATGCACTCTTCAAAAAAGGTGGTGTGACTAAAGCTAGAGGTGGACAGAGTTATCACAACTATGGCTTAGCTATTGATATTGTAGAAATTGCAGGAGGTAAAGCACTATGGAGCAACCCTAATTGGGGTAAGATAGCTGCAGTAGGTAAAGCTTTAGGTTTTGAGTGGGGAGGAGACTGGAAGAACTTTGTGGATAAGCCTCACTTCCAAATGACTTTTGGCAAATCTATAAAAGATTTGATCGCAGCTAAATATCCTGATAGATACAAATTGTACTATGGAGGAACGCCACCAACAGGAGGTGACGATAAACCAGTAGTTGCATCTAGTAAACTTACAGGTTCTGTAGGAAAAGATTGTGATAATAAAGATGCAGATGTATTGTTAGTACAAAAACGTCTGAATGTACATGGAGCTAGCCTAACTGAAGATGGTAAGTATGGAAACAACACACTAGCTGCAATAGAGAAATTCCAAGAAGATACTTTTGGTTGGAATGATGGTAAAATCAGTGCAGGTGGTAAAACAGAAACAGCTCTACACGCTGCGCCTAGCAATAATGATACTCCAAACACTACACCAACCGATGATCAACCTACTGGAGGTGGAGGCTATTTTAGCCATCCAAGAGCCAATGAGGTGAAACTGACAATGTCTTCTAATGCAATTGCTCTAAATAGCAAAGCAGAAGCTCTATTGAAGAGCTTGTTGGCTGCTAGTGGTAATTTTGCAGCTACAGTGACAAGTACTTATCGGACTTTGTATCACCAAGCTAGGGTTATGAACAAATATTATCCGACTAAAAAAGGTTTGGTAGATTTGTACGGTAGTAAAGCTAAATCAGTTGCTGATGCTAGAGAAGTAGTGAAAGGAAACGGAGGCAGTACTGAAGATATTATACAGGCTATGGCTAAGGCTATTAAAGATTCAGGAGTATTGTTTAGCAAACATATGTCTAATAAAGCAATAGATATATCTCCAGGCTCTTTTGCTAACCGTAGTAAATTCTATCAGGTTATGGACAGAGAAATTGCTGTGTCAGGATCTGGAGCGGCTAAGTTGTTAGAGTTTCAGGAAAGAGGCGAAAAAGCTGTACATATAGAGTTTACTTTTAATGTAACAGGGTAGTAGTCTTTATTAAAAAGAAGAATAAGTATATAAAATATTAGAAGCACTGTTGGTTATCCCAATAGTGCTTTTTATTTTTGGGCTATAATCAGAAATCGTTTAAGCTAAAAAGTATGTATATGAAAAAGATATTCTGGGGAGTAATATTGTGTGTTATTGGTTTAGTTAGTTGCAATAGTGGCGCTGAACCAGTTGAAAATACTACAAAAATAGAAGTGGAGCCCCAATATACACCTCCTCCAGTGAATGAGGCTGTAATAAAGGGTATTGATAGGTGGGTTGAAAAAGTAGATAGTGAGTTGGAGTATTACAAAAGGAAGGATAGGCAAGTAAAGTCTGGAATGCCTTGTACTTCGGTTCATTATTTCGTAGAAGGAACAATTGTTAAGGCAGATGTGGATTGTGATGACTCTACTAAAATAAAAGTTAGCTGGGAATATTATTTTAGAGATAGACAAGAGTTAGTTTATGCTTGGGAACGTTCGGAGCAAATCGTCCCAGGACAAAAAGAAACACAGAAAACAGATCAACGAATTTATTTTCAACAAGATGAAATTATAAAAGCAGTAAATGGAAAAGGAGAGCCTTTGGTGATTACAGGATATCTAAAAGAAACAGTATTTAAGAATATGCAGATGTTTAGATAAAGAATGTGTGCTGTCCTAAAAAAAATGAGGCTGCTCTATTTAAAGAGCAGCCTCATTTTTTGTAAATAACTATTTCTTAGTTGACTTCAGCTGTTGTTGTTGCATCCTCAGCTTGAGTATCTACTGTTACATTTTTAGGAACTTGAATTTCATATTTGAATACTTCTTTCAATAAGCTTCCTTTAATAGTAACTTGTGTAGCTATTTTAGGCATTGTAACGATAAGTGCACCATCTTTGGTTGTAGACTCTAAAGAATAGCGACCTACAGCTACCAATCTTTTTAAGATATCTTCATTGAAGTTTAATACTTCTACAGTAGTAGTGATACGAATATAATCTTTGTCCCACTCTGACACTTGAACGTTTCCAGCTGCTGCTAAAGTTACGTTTTGGTTGCCATCAAGAGGTAAAGATTTAATAAATGTTTTTTGACTTTGAGCTACACTAATAGCTGTACAAAAAGTCATGAAAAAAAGGAGTGTAATAAACTGTTTCATAATACTTTATATTTTTGGGGTGATTGATTTTAAGTTGATTTGTTCTTTTGCACTGCAAAGGTACGAAAAAAAGAACAACTGTGAAATATTATTTTATATATTAAACGATATACTTAACAAAAAGGTTGGGTTTTTATGGAATAAAAATAAAAACAAAATTTTATTTTGAAAAGGTTGTCTTTGTGTCGTAAATATTGGACAAAATAAAAGACCAACAAATAATTTGTTGGTCTTTAGACTATTCTTATAGTGAGTTGTTGACTTAGAATAGAGATTGAGTTGGTGTAGTTGTTTGTTTTTGAGGAAGTTCTACTTGTGCTCCCTTTGGTACGAATACCTGAAATGTGAGTTGTTCTTGTAAGTCAACACCCTTAACAGTAACGAAGTTAGCAACACTAGGCATTTCTACCACAATCTTACCATCAACATTAGTTGTTTCTATATTATAACGTCCTACTAGGACCAATCTTTTTAAAATATTTTCATCAAAATTTTCCACATTGATTTTAGTTTCAATGCGAACATATTCTTTATCCCATTCGCTAGTTTCGATTTCGCCATTCAAGGCCAAAACAACATTATTAGCATCCTCTAAAGCGATAGATTTTACTAAAGTCTTTTCAGATTGAGCTGCCATTTGAGTAGCGATGCCTAAAACTAAAACTAATAATGTAATTAAATTTTTCATGTTCATTTCTATTTGTAAGTAACTGTAACTTTTTTCTTGTCTGTGTTGTTATTATTGTAACACAAAGATAGATCAAAAAGTTTAAAAACAAAACAAAAAATCAGAATTTTATTTTGCGAAAAGTCTAAAAATAGACTTTTTTGGATTTTTTGTTTTGTAAAAAATGAGTATGTCGAAATTAAAACTAAGTTAAAAGTGGGTTTTGATATTTTGTTTTGTTGCTCTAAGGCTTATCGAAATAAAAAAAACTTACGCTCGAACGTAAGTTTTTTTTAGAAATTTTAAAAAAGTTATCTTTTTTGATCAAAGATGCTCTAAAATGATAGTTTTTAGACCTCTGACCCATACATCGTCTGCATTTAATCCTTCTACTAATTGTAAGTGTTCTCCACCCATCTCTTCAAATTCTTCAGCATATTCTACCGATATTTCTATAGTAGTCTCCAAACAGTCTGCTACAAATGCGGGGCAGAACACCAAAATCCGTCTATCACCAGCAGCATAGCGCTTTTTTAAGACCTCACTGGTATAAGGTTCAAGCCAAGGATCTTTTCCAAGTCTAGATTGAAAACAGGTCGAATATTTTTCTAGAGGAAGATTGAGTGCTTTTACAAGGGCTTTGGTAGTTGCATAACATTGAGCACTGTAGCAATGCTGATTAGCCGCATCAAGGTTATGACAGCAATCATCTGATTGAAAACAACAATTGCCACTATCTGATTTTATTAATTGTCTTTTGGGCAAACCATGATAACTAAATAGAACATGGTCATAACTATCAATATCATGTTCTTTCCCTTTTGCAATAAATGCTTCTATAAGCTTAGGGTGATCATAATAGGAGTTTATAAACTTAACATCTGGAACAACTAATCTGTTGGCCAATACTGTCATGACTTCTTGATGTACAGAACCTGTAGTTGCAGATGCATACTGAGGAAATAAAGGAACTACAATAAGTGAACTGATCTGTTGATTGAGTAGGTTGTCTAAGGCATCTTGAATACATGGGTTTTGATAGCGCATAGCTAACTCAACAATAAAACGTTCTCCTAATACATCCTGAAGCTTTTCTGCCAATTTGTAGCCATGCACTTTGAGTGGTGAGCCTTCTTCTGTCCAGAGTTGTTCATAGAGTTTAGCCGAAGATTTGGCACGAAAAGGTAAAATAGCTCCTCTAACCAATAAATTACGACCAATAGGATTGATATCAATTACTCTAGAATCTAATAAGAATTCTTTTAGATACTCCTTTACATCCTTCTTTTTAGGAGAGTTGGGAGTGCCTAAGTTAACAATCAATACTCCTATCCCAGATTTAGCAATTTTTGCCATTTATATTTTTATAGGTTATTGCTGATTAAGTTTAAATGAGAGAACATTTTCTTGGTTTATATGTCCCCAATTTCCTTTTATGTTTCCTTTTAGATCAAAATTTCCATGAAAATATTCCCTGATTTTATCATTTTTCTTCCGTGTTAACGTGATCTTTCCGAAAGGAGTATTATGGCAAGATCCTACTAAAGGCATAGTTTTTTTACTGTTGCCATACCAATACTCCCCTGTTATCTTACTAAGGTTTTTTGGATCAATTATTAGTTTCATACTAACAGAATTCTCTCCAATAAATCCTGTAAATGTTACTTTAGAAATATTATTGCTATCAAAACAATGATTTTTAGTTTTTGTTGAAAGTGGTTTTTGTTTTGGGGTAGTTAATAAGGTTAATTTATTATTTTTCCAACCTAAACCTAAATAGTTTTTAGGACTATGTTGTAGCGTAAGTTGTTGATTATCATAGGTTAGTTTAAATTTGTGTTTGTGTTGAGAAAGATCTCCAAAAATACTTTTATAATATTGGAAATGAGTTGATAGGGAGGATAGTGAAGGCATATTTATCGTAAAAACAACGCTTTTTTCGTGTACTTTTATTTTGTATAAAGGAAAGTAAGTTAAAATTTCTTTTTCTAATTCTTGTGTCCAATAATTCTCACTTGTTAGTGATTCCCATTTCTTGTTTTTTAATTGAAATATATTCATGCTAAATTCACACTCATCCACAAATTGAAAAGGATAAGAGATTTGATTAGGATTGTTTTTATAAGAGACTTTTTCTATAAAAAAATCTTCACTTGTTTTATCTTCCTTATCCGAATAATATTCTTCTAGGTTCATACGTGCTTCTCCAGAGTAGTAGTTCCCTGTTAGAATAGTTGGATAAGGTTTTGTTGCAATTAATATGAAATAATCAAAACTTTCTCCTAAGAAACTTGTACCACTTATATCCTCACTAATAACAGCAGCAGTAGAGGTTAAATATATGTTGTCCCCAAAATGAGTTTCTTGATCGTATTCATACTCATATTCTCCTTCATATTCTCCTTCATATTCCTCAAAAAGTGGTTTTTCTGATGCAAGTTGGTTGATATATTTTGCTATATGTACATTTGTAGCCGATTGACTGTTGGCTAATTTACAATTTCCTATGAGGTTGCCTAATAAGAAAATAATAAAAATAAATTTGGATGTCATAAGTTCTTTTTTTCTTGTACTTATTAAAGGTTATGCAAGTATTATTTGTAAGAGTAGAATTGCTTTAAACTTAAGATTTTATACATTTTTTGATAATCAAAAAGTTATAAAAATTGGTACTGCGCAAGAGCAGTATGATAGCATTTGCCTAAAGGTCTTGCAATAATACTCAAAAAACAACGAACTATTATAAATAAATACATATACAAAACATAGGCCAAGATAATTAACTATAATTATTTAAGCTTTGTTAAGTAAGTAGCCAAATATAACTTACAGATTTTTAGAACGTTCCTTTTGCTCAACTCTGTGTTAAAAACACTAGCCATAGCTAAGGCTATAGCTGCGTTTTTTGCCTCCTTTAGCATCAAAAATCCTTGGGAAATTTTCCTATACTTTATTATGGTCTCTAAGGAATGAAAATCAAATAAAGTATCGTTCTTTAAAATGCTCTTTTAGATTTTGGCTACATTATTTTTTTCAGCAATAGCTAGGCTATTCCTTCAAAAATGCTTTGCCAACACCTAAAATAACGACTTAAATAATCGCACTTTATTTATTTTTCATTCCTTACTTAAAAGAATTTAATTCCCTTCCAACTGACGAAGCAATTTATCTTCTAGTTCTTCACTTTTAGGAAAGTCGTCCGTTTTCAAAAACTCAGGATTTGTATTATTGAACATAGGATTAGCATATTCAATTTCGGGCGCAGATTGTAGCAACTCGATTGTTTTTGCAATCTGAAAACCTATTTCTGTACCTCTAGGAGGGGCAGGTGTTTTTGATACTTGTCTATACAAAAGTAGGGGCAGAGGTGTGTGGTCTGCTACACTAAAATCGACTAAAAAAGCATTAACATTAGATAGTTTTTGAATGTTGAGGATACTAATGTCAGTGTACGTAGGCAAGAGCCCATCCAAAATCCCTTTTGCTGCAAAAGGGTCAATTATATTGAACTGAACAAAAACCGTTTCTGTAAAGTCAAGTGTACTATGTATATAACGATACTTTGTACCATCCTTATAGGTATAAGGTAGACTATCTACTTTTAGATAAAATACTTCCTCTAGGCTATCTTCTACAGCCATAGGAACTTCTTGATCTACAAAACCACCATGTTTGATCGTCATATTATAAAGGCCCTTAGGCATTAGAGTAGTCCATGCATCAAGCTCAGCATCATAAGGTAGATTAAATACCTTAGAGACTTTCTTTTTTCCATATTTGAAAGAGAGCTTATTGAACTTAACTTTTACACTTTTGTAGGCTGTCTTATAGTTCGTTGCTTTCTTTACAGAGTCATGGTCAGGAGTCAACTTGATGGTTACTCGAAAAGAATCAATGTCAACATCCTTTTTTTGCGCTAGAACTAAATTAGCACCAACAAGGAATAGGAGGATTAGGCAAAGCTTATACATAATTATAAATTATGAATGGTTTAATTATGAGTTACGTGTAACATTCGTCCATGAATAATGAGGATAGAAAATTATCCCATCATTCCAGATACTTTGATCATAGTATCTTCTACTTGATGCACAAGTTCTGTAAATCTAGGCATGCGTTTAATATCACGAACACGAGGAAACGGTAAATCAATTTTTACATGTTCCACAAAACAAGAAGGTGCCGATTTCATGATATAAATATCATCTGCCAAATAAACAGCTTCAGGAATATCGTGTGTGATAAATATAATAGTTGGATGCAAATCTTCCCAAATACTCATCAATAAATCTTGCATTTGTAGACGTGTTTTGATGTCTAATGCACCAAAAGGCTCATCCATAACCAAAATTTCGGGGTTAGCCAGCAAGCTTCTTGCTATAGCCACCCTTTGCAACTGCCCACCAGAAAGGGTAGGGTATTGAGCAAATTTATTTTCGTGGCCCTCTAAACCTACTTTTTTGAGCATTTCCATTGCTTTAGCATCACGCTCCTTTTTAGGGACACCTTTATAACGTAAGGCTAAACTTACATTATCTAAAACTGACATCCAAGGCAGTGAAGAATAGCGTTGAAAAACCATACTAACACGGTTTTCTGCACTAACAGGTTTGCCTTTTACCAAGACTGTTCCTGCTGTTGGCTCTTGCAAGCCAGCTATATATCGAAGTACTGTTGATTTACCACAACCAGACATTCCTAAAATAACTACAAACTGCCCTTGCTCGGGTTTATCTTCTACCAAAAAACTCATGTTTTGAATAATATAAGATTCACCTCCATCATAACTTTGAGCAATATTGTGTAGTTCTATGATGTTGTTATTGCCTGTATCTTGAAATTGTACCATAAGTAATATGCAAATTTGACTATGTGCGGATTGAATAAGAATATTAAACAATACACACAGTTAATATTAAAATAGTAAAGCAGTTCTAAAAACTTATAATTACTATAAATTGAGAATTGTTAGAAAGTAGAGTTTAACCTATTTGTGATTATTGACATGTTTGTAAGGAAAAAAGACCTTATCCAACAACAAGAAAAGTTTATCTTGTATCACACCTATAATAACAATGATAATCAATATAGCAAAAGCTTTGTCTATACGACTTTGGCGGTTTGCTATCCAAATAAGTTCTCCAATACCTCCACTCTTGTTCAATAACTCTGCAATTGTAATATAAGTCCAAGATATAGCGGTAAGCACCCGAATATCATCAAAAATTCTGGAGAGTACAGATGGGATGTATACTGTTTTGACAGTCTGCCAATTGGTTGCTCCAAGTGTAAATGTAGTCTTGAGATAAACATCTTCGACCTCATCTATCCGCTGAATAACTACAGGAACTAAATAGACGATAATACCAAAGGCTAAAAAGCTAACTTTCATGCCACTATCTAAACCGAGCCACATAATGAAAATACCTGTAACAGCGGTAAGAGGTATAAAACGGAAGGCATCAAATACCCGATTAAACAGTCCCCTAAATAAGGGAATAAGCCCTAGCAAAAAGCCAATAGGTAAGGCAAATCCAATGGCCAAAAGATAACCTAAGGCATTGAGGTAAACTGATTTTCCAGTGTTGACTACCAATTCATCTTCTTCGTACAATTCTTGGAAAGAAGAAAAAACGGCGATAGGAGAGGGTAAGAGTTTGAATGACATCTCTTTTCGTAAACCATAAGGTAAAAGTTCCTCATTGTTCATGGCCATTAATTTGTCCAAATCAACACCACGAAGAGAGTCGTTATCATAATATTTTCGGTCAGTGATTTCAATTTCTTCGCCTCGAATACGACGAACATTTTCTTCAGCCATAAACTGAGCAACTATTGCCCAAATGCCTATTAAAAATAAAACCCCTAGAGATGTGAGTAGAAGACTCTGTTTGGAGTCTAGTTTTCCTCTAAGTTTAAATAAAGGTGATGCCATAGTATTTTATAGTTAGTTGTGAGGTTTGTAGGGTTAGCGTATTGCTAAAAAAATCAAAGCCTCGCAATAGTTTCTTCTGCAAGGCTTTGATCTTTTGTTTTTATAGCCAATTAGTCTGCGATCAATTGGAATTCTGTACGACGGTTTTTATCGTTACACTCTTTAGATGAACTGTTTTCACAGCCTTCTACAGGTTTGTCAGGACCATTACCAATGATAATGAAACGCTCTCTAGGCATATTGTATTGAGACTCTAAATAGTCTGCTACTGCTTGAGCACGTTGCTTAGACAGTTTTACATTAGTTGCTCTAGAACCTTTTTTATCAGTATTTCCTTCGATACGGATACGAGCATTAGAGAACATTTTAGCAATATCTACCAACTGAATATCAATAATAGTTTTAGCATTTTCTTCTAGAGTAGAAGAACCTGATGCAAAGTTGATACTGATTTTTTTACTAGAAATAGCTTCTCTAGTTTTGATCTCTTCAGTTACTTTCGTAAATGCTTTAGCACCTTCAGCTTCTTGTCCAGATACACCATTTAGGCGACTGTCTGCTGCTTTTACAATGTCCATATTAGCTACTTGACGCCAGTTTTTAACATTAGCAGGAGCATAACCTAATTTATTGTAAGTGTTAGCCATTTTAGAATAAAGATCTTCACCTGTTACACCATTATAGTCACGGTTAATTTTGTAGAAGTTTAAGTTGTCACCATGAGTAGTTAGGCGTACATTGCCAATTGCATCATAGCAAAAATCTTCAGGCATACCCAATCCATCAGCTAAGATCTTAGCTGCTTTTTGGCGATTAGCGTCAGATGCATTGATTTCTGCAGCACCTTTCATCCAACCTTCATATAGATCAGTTAATCTACCTTTGTTGTTATTGATATAGTTTTTCTTAGCAATGAATACATCTGCGATAATGTGAGAAGCATTCTTGGTGTTTTGTAGTACACGAGCACCAGGAACTTGATCTACACAGTCTGCATCATCTGGACTCCAAACTACAGCTGC
This sequence comes from Aureispira sp., assembly GCA_024222455.1. Classification (GTDB taxonomy): domain Bacteria; phylum Bacteroidota; class Bacteroidia; order Chitinophagales; family Saprospiraceae; genus JAAEPD01. Next base: position 3,445 of record JAAEPD010000324.1, on the reverse strand, counting down.
ATCTACATTACCACTTTTGAAAGCAGCGGCTGCATCAATAGCACTAGGTACTTCTACCAGTTGTACATCATTTTGAGACATGTTACCTGCATCAAGCAACCATATCAAGAATGTATGAGAAGGTGTCATAGGAGCTACTGCAATCTTTTTGCCTCTTAAATCTCTTACTGAGTTGATACCTCTTTGTACTACAATTGCATCACCACCACGAGACCAGTCCGCTTGGAAAACTACTTGTGGGTCATGATCTTTTAATCCTTCAATCTCTGTAGGTAGGGCATCAATAGTACACCAAAGTAGCTGTACTTCATCAGCCTTAAACGCATTTCGAGAAGCCTCAAAATCATCTAAAACCTTAAATTCTACTTTGAAACCATAGTCTTTGTAGAATCTAGAAGCTTCGTTAGCAGCAAACCCTTCATTGAAGTATTCACCACCAGCATAACCACCCCAAGTTACTACACCGATTTTGACTACATCGCCACCGCCATTGTTACTATTATTATTATTGTTGTTGTTATTACTGTTGTTGTTATTATTGCTAGTGTTTGTTCCATCACCACCAATGATACCATTGTCTACCAAAAGTTTACCACCAATAAATATAGTACCTACAGTGGCTGCTGTAATTAGGACTTTTGCAAAGGTTGTAAGTCTTGCCATTTTGTATTATTTCTTTATGTTTTGAATTAGTAAAAGTTAAGCGCAAGCCAATTGACTTACGCTTAATATATTTTATTTAGACCTTAAAAATCAAAAAATTGATTGTATTGATTGTCGTGATCCTTTCTGTTCTGAATCTTGATTGGTTCATCCATATCAATATCAATAAGACGATCATCACTGTTAGCTTCTAGCAATAAGACATCTTTTTGGTCTCCCAAAAGAAGAGAAGTACTTTCTTTTTCCCATTTCTCTAACATTTCCATCCCTTCCTCTTCAAAGATTCCATTTTGTAAATCTACAGAATCCATAAAGTTAGTAGACATTTCCATGAAACGCTCCATTTCACCTAATTTGTTACCTACATCATCAGCAATAGCTTCTAAAGCCATATCAAACATATAGCGTTTATCGTTTTTGCCATCAATGATATTCATAGCAGATTTCATAGCGCCATGAGAAGCACGGATAACTTTACGTTCTTGTTCTTTGAGTTTTACTTGATCCTGAATGTCTTCTAATAAGATTTCAGAGTTCTCATACATTTTAGTTAAGATACGATACAAAAGTTGCATTTTTTTGTACATATCTTCTAAGCGCATATTAGAGTCTCTTAAACGACCAGCCTTACGACTTTTTAAGATCATTTGCCCTTGCTTGCCTTTGTTTTTTGCAGCATTAGCTAACTTTAGGTTGGATTTGATATTTCTTTGATTTTCATCAATGATTGTTTTTAGCTTACGCATTTCACCACGCAACTTACCAATCTGCTTGTTCATATCTTTGAGGTTACCCTGCAAGTCTTCTACATAGCTTTTTAGGATACCAATAGGATCTATTTGCACAAACATACCTGTTATCCAACGCATAACACTTTTGTAGCCATACCACACCAAATTACGAACCTTAGGATCAATAACCATATAGACTACTGCTGCAATTGCAGCTATCAAGAAGCCTAAATAAAGGGTGTTTTCTGCCAAGGTGATTAAGGTAGGTAGCATTTTATATAGTAGATAGCCTAATCCTCCCAATATTCCTGCACCTATTAGCAAGCCTGTTTTCCCTTCTGGGCGCTCTAAAAAGGATTTAGGGTTAAAATCTTTAATCTCCATACTAATTAAGTATTTATCTAATAGTTTGTAATGATTATCAAATGTATATTAAGCTTCAAAAATACTAAGAAGCTTCTTAGTTTTTGCAATAGTTTATTAGGTTTTTCTTAAAATACTAAGAAAAACTGAATGTTTAGCCTACTTGTTGCCTTTATTAGGATCAGTAGTAGGTGGTTTTGGCTTTGTTTTACCCTGTAAATAGGTCTCCATATTGCCAATGTCTTGTTGTATTTGGCCAACTACTTTTTGGTAACTTACCAAAAAGTCTTTGCGACGCATTTCTATCTGTAGTGTAGCTTCTGAAATATAAGCTTGTGTTTCGCTTATTTTTTGTTGATGTTGAGTGATCTCTGTAGTAAGTTTTTTGATCTCCTCTGTTTTTTGCTTGATCTGCTCTTCTAAAGTCTTTACCTCATTTTGACGGTTGCCTACTTTTTGATCTATCTGACCTTTCATAGCATTGCCAAATTTCTTTTCTTCGTCACTCAGTTTATTGATATAATGCTTAGCCGAAAGAATAAGTTGGTCAGGTGTTGCTTTCATAGTCTGAGCCATAGCTAAAGCAGATTGGTAGCGAGTGGCATCATCCATTGGGATATTCTTGAGTGATTGCAACGATTGGCGAAACTCTAGGTAGTCAAAACCATCTAGATTTGCATTTTCCATTGCATCAAACAATACTTTCAAAAACTTATCATTGACTTGTCCATTGTACATTTCTATACTAGCAGGGACATCTGTATTCTTTGGAGTCTTATCCAAATTACTAACAACCTTATCTTTTAGAGGTGGTTGATCTACTTTTATAATGCTGTTTCCTCCTTGATTCGAATTCTGAGGAGGAATATTACTGTTGTCTACTTTGTCTTTGGGGCTGTCATCGTTTTGAGACTGTTTGTCGTTGCCATCATCGACTACAAACAAAGATTTAAGATTTTTGAACATAGCTATATTTATTGTTTAAATAAAGGACTTGAGTATTGATATTGGATGTATAGTTGCACACAAATGAGTATACAAAATCCAAAATAAAAAAAACCTGTTAAATCTACAATTATTTGAGCAGTTGTAAGGATTTTTAGCACTTTATATTTTCAATACTTGGAGCTGATTAAATTATATACTCGTTTAATATAAACAACATTTTTTTTTAGCAAAGTTCCTGAGCTTAAATATATTTAGTATGATCATTAGGGTAGAAGTAAGTTTTTGATCAAATTATAGTAACTTACAAAAACAGGAAAAGGTTAATTATTGTCTAATAATTCAGCAACTACTATTATCTAATTAGAATGAAACTCAAAAGTATTCAACTACCTAAGAGAATGGAACACTTGGTATCTATTCTTAAGTTCAAAAATGAATATGATTTTCATTGGGAGCCTGTTGCCCATCATGATGTAGATAATTGTTTAGATGCTTCTGTAGCTAGAAAAATAGAGTTGCATCAAGAAATGAAATCGATCTTGTTTAAACTTCGAAGTGGATTATTTCTTTGTCACCTTAGGGGGAATGAGATTATTAATGACTCAAGTTACGCATAGATTTAGTAAAAGTAAGGTAGAAAGTTTAACTTTATGAGATGCAAGATAAATTAGACTTATACACAGATTATTTATTAACAACCGTTCATCAAGCAACAGCAACTGGCTTGTCTCGACTCGTAG
>JAAEPD010000323.1 GCA_024222455.1 Aureispira sp. | reverse complement strand
ATATTATTTATTTTGATCGAAATCAAAGTTTAAGATACATACCCAATACAACTTCTGTCAGTAATATCTCTTTTGGTGCAGCACAAACAGATCCTTTTAATTTTTCTTATACACCTGTACTTGGAGAAGCCTGCCTTACTTTTTCGCCCTTTGTAGATTTAGATAATGATGGAGATTATGATTTTATGTTTTATGCTTATGCTTATAACGGTGGCACTTATGCTGGAAATTTCATGTATTATGAAAATAAAGGAACTCCTACTGCTCCTAACTTTAATATCTTAGCAAAAGACCCATTTAGCTTAACAGTTCCTGCCAACTCTGCAATATATAATATAGATTTTGTAGATTTAGATGGAGATGGAGATTTTGACATGCTTGCAGAAGTATTTTATCCTCTTTCATACAACTACTCTACTGTTTATTACCAAAATACAGGGACAGCCACTGCCCCTAGTTTTGCAGCCCCTGTAGCTAACCCTTTTAGTAGTTTACCAATAGATAAAGGTCATTTCCAATTTATTGATATAGATCGAGATGGAGACCAAGATTTTTTCTATTCTGATCAGGTTACAGATAAGATAGTCTACTACCAAAACACAGGGACTCCTACTTCTGCAACTTTTGCAGCAACTCAAAATGATCCATTTAACTTAAGTGTACATTCTAATTATAGACGTTTTTCTTTTGGGGACATGGATAACGATGGCAAAAGGGATTTTGTCGAAGTAACAGCCAACAAAGTATACCTTAGAAGGAACATAACAGTATACAGCAGCACAGACAAAATCCAAAACAAAAACTTAGACATCAATATTTATCCTACACCTAGTCATGACTTAGTCAATGT
>JAAEPD010000322.1 GCA_024222455.1 Aureispira sp. | reverse complement strand
GAAGCTGCTGAAAAGTTAAACCTAAGAGCAGATTTAATCGAATATGAATTGAGTAGATTGGTGGATTTATTGGATGAGTCCAGAGAGTCAGGGAAAACAGAAACGCCTATTAAAAAGGAAATCAGTAAAATAGAAGAAGAAAAATGCTTGGTGTTCCTCAAAAGTCCAAATCTGATAAAAGAGATAAACAAGAAAATAGGAGAGTCTGGAGTAGTAGGAGAGGAGAATAATCGAGTATTTTTATTTACGATTGCTAGTAGTCATAAAATGCGCGATACGATGCATGCCTTGATTCAGGGAAGTAGCGGAAGTGGAAAAACACATCTATTAGCAAGTATTATGTCGCTTATTCCAAAAGAAGATAGAATCAGCTTAACAAGAGTAACAGAAAGTAGTTTTTATAACTATGGAGAGTACTTTTTACGTCATAAGCTGATTGGCATTGAAGACTATGAAGGATTAGAAGAAAAGGCGGAATTAGCTTTTAGAGAGTTACAAAGTAAAGGATCTATAAGCAGTAGTACATCAGTAAAAGACGAATACACAGGAGGGAACTCAAGTACAATAAAATGGGTGTATGGTCCTATTGCTTCTATGAGTGCAACAACGCAAGGAGCCATATACGAGGATAATATGAGTCGTTGTTTTTTAATAGCCGTTGATGAGAGTGAGGAACAAACACAGCGAATTATCAAATACCAAAACCAAAAAGCGATTGGTAAAATAGATGAAGATGGTGAAAATG
>JAAEPD010000321.1 GCA_024222455.1 Aureispira sp. | reverse complement strand
TAGCGTCAAAAAAGGCAATTTTAAGTTTAATAGCAGGGCTATTGGACGAAAAATTAACGACTTTTGAGGTGAAAAGATCTTTTTTGTAGCCCAAATAGAAAAATCCAAACACACTCTAAGTGACAGCCCTAGCCTGCTTGCAACCAAGAGAGTTCTCTATCTACTTGAATTTTAGCACAAAAGCTAAATTTCATCAAATAACAACAACCATATCCAAACCTTTTATTGTATTAGCATTCAATCTTTTATCGAAATAAAATTTTATGCTATAATTTTTTTTCTACAAATAATTCTATATAATTGCAGAACATTATTAACATATTATCATTTACATGTTAATAATTCCCTCCAAAACAACTCTTCTAGTTTCTAACCAAAACTAGATTTCCCTAATAAGGACAATTCATCATCATTAACCAAATTGCACTACCATGCTAAAATTTAAACTTTTGCTTGGTTTATTAGGCATTTTATGCTCATCAACCACCTTTGCACAAGACCTTTTCCAGTTTTCCAACACAGCTAAACCAGTTCCTTATCAAAACTACGTTCGCTGTTATACTATGGAAATGGATTCTATTCAACGAGAAAACAACCCTCAAAAAGAAGATTTAAACCAATTTGAACAATGGCTAGCGCCAAAAATAAAAGAGTATAGAAAGCTACACAATGGCGTTGAGAGAGCTCCTATTTTAACCATTCCTGTCATTTTTCACATTTTCACGGATGGAGCTGGCGCAGACAATGTATCTGCCGCCCTAATTCAAGCCCAAATAGATCAACTAAACATCGACTATAGAAATCTTGCAGGCAGTAGTCATCCAGCAGCAGCAGACTCCGAAGTTGAGTTCTGTTTAGCAACTTTAGACCCTAGCGATAATGCTCTAGTAGAACCAGGCATCAATAGAATTACAAGTTATGGAGATGGCCCATTTACAGATACTCAGATAGATGGTACTATGAAAGCAGCCACTCAATGGGACCCTAATAACTATATGAACATCTGGGTTGCTGATATATCTGGAGGTTTATTAGGTTGGGCTCAATTCCCTAATAGTAGTGGTTTAGGTGGCTTAAATGCTAATAACGGAAATGCTGATACAGATGGTGTGGTTATACTACATACGTCTGTAGGTTCTGTAGCTACCCCAAACCCTAATGGAGGTATTTACGGTATGGGCAGAACCTTGACTCATGAAGTAGGCCACTGGTTAGGATTGCGTCATTTATGGGGTGATAGTGGTGCTTGTGGCACAGATGATTTTTGTAATGACACCCCAGAATGTACAAATCCACAATATTCTAACCCTCCAAACTGTACTAAGCCTACACAATGCGGAACACCTCGTATGATTGAGAATTACATGGACTATTCTGGTGATGGCTGTATGGATATTTTCACGGCAGATCAAGTTACTCGTATTCGTACCGTAATGACCAACTGCCCTCGTCGTACGTCCTTGGCATCCTCTACCAAATGTGCTCCCCCTGTTCCTCCTGCTCCAACCATTTCTTTTGTAAGTAAAGGTGGAACTGTTGTTAATGAAGGTACAGATTGTGGATTTCAAGACATTGTGCTAGACTTAGAAATTGCATTAGCTCCTTCTGCTGATGCTACTGTTACATTCAGTATGGCTAGTGGCGCAGCTACCCAAGGTGTAGATTACGACATTATACCTTCTTCTGTTATTTTTTCGGGAGGAAGTACTGCTGATCAACAAGTAACTATACGTGTATACAATGATGCATTAGTAGAAACTGATGAATTGTTTGTTATAGACTTTGCAGTGGCTACTAGTGGTGATGCTGTTGCAGCTACTAATGATTTCAAGGATCATGACCTAACAATTATAGACAACGATAAAGCTCCTACTCCTGCTAGTTCAGCTGTACTCATTGATGTTGACTTTGAGAGTGGTGGTGGTGGTTTTACATCTTCAAGCAACTCTCCTACTGCGTTTGGCTTAGGTACAGCAGCTACAGCATCTGGAAATGGATGGACAATCAGTAATACAAATGCAACAACCTTTGCATTCACAAATGACCGTTCTTGTGGTTTTGGATGTGATAAATCTCAAGATGGTTTATTCACACCTTCTTTTAGTTTAGTTGGTTATCAAACAGCTAACTTAACATTTGACCATGCATTTTCAGGTGTTAGCAGAAATGGTTTTGACGAATCAGGTGCTGTTCTTGTATCTACAGATGGTGGCACTAACTATACTAGTGTGGCAACAATGGCTAATACTAGCACAAGCACAGGTGGAGCAGGGCGTTCAACTCCTTGGGTGAATGGAGTTACCATCAACTTAAGTGCCTTTGTGGGCAACGCTGATGTACGAGTTGCATTTCTGTATAATGATGATGGAGGACGCATGTATGGAATGGCTATAGATAATGTAGTGATCAGAGGAGAAAGTAATACACAGATTCAAACAACTGACAATACTGTCAATCCTAATAACTCAACTGTTCCTGCTTCTGGAACCGTTCATTTCTGGGACCCTGCTAGTGGTGACATCATGGCTACGATCGAAAATCTTTCTACTTGGGACTATCAATGTACTCGTGTAGAAGTAGATAGAGATCCTAGCACTGCTGCTAACAATACAGTTCCGTTTTGGGATAGCGATGCAGCTCACGCTCTTCATGCAAAAACATTCTATGTAGACCCTGCCAACAATACTCCTACTGGGACTTATAATATTAAACTATTCTATACAGAGGCAGAAATTGCGGCATGGGAAGCAGCTACAGGAGACACTCGCAACAACCTAAAGATTATAAAAGTGGGCAACACCCCTATTTCTACCATAAATACAGGAAATTATAGTGCATACAATATAGAAGTTGTTCCTGCTACTCTTAATACCTTTGGTACAGATGTTACACTTACAGCTACATTCAACAGTGGTTTTTCTGGTTTTGGAATAGGTAATCCTGGACCTCCTCCTGGCTTATTACCAATCGAACTTCTATCCTTCAAAGGAGAAAAACAAGGAAAAAATGCTCTGTTGACTTGGACTACCGAAAATGAGCTTAATAATGATCATTATACTTTATTAAGATCTCGTGATGGTATTAACTTTGAGCCTATTGCAAAACTAAAAGCGAAAGGTAATCAACGACAAGGTATTTTTAGCTATGAATATTTAGATCAAAGTACTCAAGCAGGTATTAACTACTATCGTCTATCTCAAACAGATACTGATGATGAGACAACTTTATTCCATATTATCAGTTTAGATTTTGGTACAGAGGATATTCCTACATTTAGTTTAGCTCCTAATCCAGCTAGCAACTATCTTGACTTATCATTTGCAACAACCTATGAAGAGTCCATCTCTTTAGAAATTATTAATATGGTAGGTCAAACTGTAGAAAACCAAGCTGACTTACCCGTAGAAGTGGGTAATAACAAGATAGCATTACAAGTCAAGGACTATGCTCCTGGAATGTATATTATTAGACTAAAACAAGCTGATCATATTTTGACTAGACGATTTATGAAGAAATAGATCTATTATAACTTTTTTAAGAAGGGCTGCTTTTTACACAAAAGCAGCCCTTTCTATTTTTCAACAGACTCAACAACCTCTTTTTAATAGCCTTTGACAATTCTTTTTAAACAACTTCATTTATTCAAAATTAAATTAAAGTACAAATACATACATTTCAAAATCATAGAAATTTAGAATGAGTAAATTTAATTAACATTTGAGTCTAATAGAAAAACAATTATGTCAATTTATTTGCAAATAAAACATAATATTTTATATTTGTAATATATTGTTTTTTAGTTTAAGTACTAAGAAACGTTATTATTCAAATAAATTTTGATGTTTTATGAAAAAACAAGCAGTTACTAGAGAGTATAATTTCCCTGATGCGGATTTATATGCTCAATGCTTAGAACGCATACAGTATATCAAACGAGACAAAAAAGAATTTGCCTCTTATGCTTATGGGAGTGATAAAATCAAAGCCTTTGAAGCTATTTGCAAAAAATTTTCAGGCCTACCTAGCGATGATGAATTAGTAGGTGACCAAATGGAAGCTACAGACAAAAAAAATGTGGCTCGTGAAAAACTAAAAACAGCTATACGTTCAGTAATGACACGTGTTTCTAGTAAATACAATGTCAAATCTGGTCATTATCGAAAATTTGGTACTTATAAGATGAATGATATGAGTGACCCTAAGTTATTACTTTGTGGTCGTCGAGTAGTTCGAGTATCTAATAAGATGCTTGTATTTTTAGCAGATACAGGTTTGCGTCAGCCTCATGTAGATAGTGTACAACAGGCCACTGCTGCATTCGAAAATGCTATCCATATACAACAAGATAAGGTATCAGATAGAGATATCGCTGTAGAAAAACGTATTGAGGTTGGAAATGAACTCTATAAAGAGTTGGTGATGGTTTGTAATATAGGGAAAGATGTTTGGGCTGAAAGCAATAAGTCTAAATATGAAAACTATACTATATACGAGAGTAACAATGACCAAAAAAAGGCTCGAAAAAAACGACTCAAAGAAGAAGCTACTAAGAAATAGTATTAACTCTTTCTACAAAAAATAAAAGCTGCTAGAACCAAAATTCTAGCAGCTTTCTTAATATAGGTCTCTTTACTATTATTTTTATCTCTTGACAAAGCGTTTAGAAACCCTAGAGTTCTCGCCTACTAATTGAACAACATAAGTACCTGGAACTAAATTAGCAACATCCAATCTTACTTTATTCTCAAAGCCACTAGCAGCCCATACTGTTTGTTTTACTTGACGTCCCATCATATCCACAACAGAAATAGTATAAGTTCCCTCTTCTACCTCTTCCATAATCAAGTTTAATTCGTTATCAGCAGGATTAGGTGCTAACCCTATTGAGCTTTCTGATACCCCTACTTGAGTCAATGTACTACTATTACTACTAGATTTTTGAGGAGCAATAGGCACTGTATTAATATTAATAGCCAGTTCTGCTGTTTCTGATATGACAAATGCATCATCCATGCTACGCACACTGACAGAACCATTAGGCTGATTCCACCAATATACACGGATAATACTACCATTAGTTGTTGGTGAAACAATAGATCCTCCATCTACTTCCCAACAATATTCAGCATTAGGATCAGGATTAGGCACTTCGTATTGCTCTAATGTATAAGCTGTTGGAGTTGCAACTCCAGTAAGCACAGGTGCAGCAGGTTGCATTACCTTATAAAAGAAGTCACTAGTTTTTTGGATCATAGGCTGCCAGTAGAAATTAGGTCCACCAAAAGGTGGCCAATTCCCATTCAACACTCCCCAATATTCATGAGGTTGACCAGGTTCCAAGTATGTTTCATGCATAACACCCTGATTAGTCATAGCAGTATCAATAACTTGAGTGCCATAAGTAACTGGCGCACCAGGAATCAAACCATTAAAAGGTTTTCCTTCATCAACAGGAACAACCCAATCATTGGTCCCATGAAACATAATAGTAGGTGCTTGGTTGGTTCCTGCTACCCAATTAGGATCGCCCATAGCCCCCCAAAAACTAACTACACCATTAGGGACACCACTATGATTAGCAGCTGGCACTGCATAGCTACTAAAAGGATTAAAACCAGTCAAACGCTCTACAGGACGAGAATGCAATTCGCCCAAATCTGGAGCTATCTGCCATCCCAATATGTTATCTTGTCTATAACTTTCGGGTATACGTTCTGAATCGTCGATAAAAGCAGTATGTAAACAAGTAAATGCTCCAGCACTACTTCCTCCTATAAAAATACGATCAGGATCTATATTAAACCATGCAGCATTTTCTCTAAAAAATCGGATAGCTGCACTCATATCTTGAGCAGCACGCCAAACTGCACGTCTCATACTTTTTTCGCTAAGAGGGTCAAAACCAACTCTATACTCTATACTTGCAGCTACAAAACCACGATGTGCCATAGTGTCTGCCAAATCTTGCATATCGTCATTATCCTTAGTACCTACCAAAGGAGTCCAACCCATAAATGCAACATCTACAAATCCACCACCATGAGCTAAAATCACTAATGGACGTTTAACAGCATTATCAATCGGAGGTGGCATATAAATATCCATCCCCAAAGTTTTGTTAATATTGGTCTCTACACCAAGTACACTAGCGATCATTTTTGGAGACCTTGTGTAATCTATATCTCCATAAAACTGAGAAGAGCTGAATACTCTTTCTTTATAACGATTGGTACATTGAGCATTGAGTGTAGCATTCCATGCAATGACAAAAAGAAGTGAGAATAGAAGTGTAATGTTTTTAATCATCTCAAAAAGGGGCTTATATATTAAAAATTTTTAATTTTATTTTTTCTCTCTTTATAAAACTTATATTTGGGGTCAGCGCACGAAATTAATAAAAAACTTATGAAAATCATAGTTTATTAAAACAATGTCAGGAATAAACTATTGTTTTGCATAAAGTTCAAAAAAATCATATTTTTCTTAAAAATAAAATTTTAAACTTAAAGCTTAAAAAAGAAAGGAATTCAAAATTATATTCTAAAAAGAGTCTAGTTTTAAAAATTTTAGTAAAAACTTGCAAAAAATGTATTTTTTTTATCACAATCTGCATCTTACATAAAAAGCAGACATTGAATAACTTGTATCAGGTTCTAAGTAGACAATTTTCCAGTAAAATAAAGATCTTAGTAAAAATACATTATTATGTGTCACCTTTACAAAAATAGAAATAAGCCAAAGCTCGTTTTATATAAATTTATACTTATTATGAAAACCATACTTTACTTACTCATTATTATACTTTCTATATCAGCTTGTATGCAACAACGTACAACACCAACAACAGAAGATCCTGCAACAACAAATACTAAATCAAACTCCTCAGGAGAAGACACACCACTCAGTGGTCTTGATGACAAAGCTAATGACAAGGAAACAGAAGCTGAGAAACTTGCAGATGACACTAATCAGCCTACTGTAGCAACTGCTCCAACTACTACAGATGAATCAAATGAGATAAAAGGCAAAACAAAAAAAGATAAAATTCAAAAACTCTCCAAAAAAGAGCTAGAGGCTAAAACAGAAGCTCAACAACTATTCAGTATAGAGGTTCTTGCTCCTAACGAAGATCTACCTCCTGTGAAAGGTTTGTATGTAAAACTCATGATTCGAAACAATCATAAAGTTCCAATGTGGTATTTATTGCCAAGATCTGCTAACAAAAGTTTAGGCACTAGCAGCAAACTTCGAGCTCGTACTGATCGTAGCCAACCATTTAGCAGTAGATTATATAAAGGTACTATCAATGACCAAAACGAGGGACAACTCATAGAGGTAACTATGTATGGTGATAATTCTAGGGGATTTAAGGCTTTTTATGTTCCTCCTATGAGTAGTATTACCTTCCGAAATTATGAAATTAATGATGGTGAGGATGTAGAAAACATGGAACTTTGGTCTGCTACAGCTTTGTGGGTCAACTCAAAAAAACCATTAGAAGATTGGTTACCTTATGAAGTATTGTGCGATGCTAATGTAAAAATACACTGCACCAAAAGTACAGGATGTGATTGGGATAACTTAGATTGGGATAATTCTAGCGATGCTATCCGAAAAGATTATCCAAAAGAAAGTGTAAGTTTCATACAGGCTAAAACTCCTAAAAAACATTATATCTCACTGAAAGGTGTTGAACACTGAAATACTACCAGCTGAAGTCTGGTAGGTTAAAAATTAGGACTATAAGTCCCCTGACTATTCTAAAGAAATATTATTCGAGTTATCACTTTGCTTAGAATCGTTGTGATTCTCTATATATGCTTTGATTACTTCAT
>JAAEPD010000320.1 GCA_024222455.1 Aureispira sp. | reverse complement strand
TGCTGCAATTGTTTTTGGAGATTGAGTAAGAGTTGCCGAACTTGCTCAAACTGCTCTGAACTTAGTGTTCTATCTGCATTGAAATAAAGTGCTAGAGGGTTAAATTGTTTTTGGCGAATATCTTTTTCTATATCCTCAAAAGCATCTAAAATATACATCAGCTCACCAAATTGAGCACCAAATTGTGCCATTAGGTCTTGTGTCTCTATGCTGTTTTCCTGTCCTAGTCGAACACCTTCCCTAAAAATAAGGGAAGTCATTTGAGCAGTGGGTTCTGCATAATGTTGTAGTATAGTCTCTAATTGCAAAAAATCTTGCAGCTGTTCTTGTTCTCTTTGTTCCTGAGTTGTAATCCAATCCCAAAATCGTTTGGTGTCTACATCCCAATCTAAAAGTTGTTGGTTAGCCTTATGGAACGCTTTGGAGAATATACGTTTGGCCCATTTCCATTGCCAACGACCTTGATCCTTTATATTGTCATCTATCTTAAGCTCACCCAAAAATATATTGACAGTGGCTGCATAATGCAAAGAAATGGGTGTTGCACTACCTTTTTCGGGGAGTGTAAAACATTTATTGATAGCTTGATAAGCTCCTTGCCAGTCTTTGAGGTCCTCTTGATGGATAGCAGAAAGTAACTCTGAAAGAAAGACTGTATCAAAATTTTGTAAGAAGCGAGCACGATGTCCATATTGCTGTCCTACAACTTTGCAGGTGCCACAATAGTGCATTCGATGATAACGGTAATCGGGGCTGTGTGCAAAGGAACAGCCTCCTTCAGGGCGCATTAGTCCAAACATAATTCAGTGTTTTGGTTTGAAAGGGCATTTATAAGTAATAAGATACAAAAACTGAATTAGATTTCTGCCAAAAAAAAAGCGATTAACTTTTAAAAGTTAATCGCTTCAATATATGATTCTTAATCACAATGACTAGTGACTGTGATCATCATGGTTGTCGTGGTCATGACCTTCGTGACTGTCTGTAGTTGCAGTAGAATCTGTAGCAACTGTAGTGTCAGCAGCAGGAGTTTCGTTTTCTGCAGGTGTTACTGGAGTCTCAACTTTAGTAGTATCTGTAGTCTCAGGTGTGTCAGTACTTGGAGTGTCTCCACCACATGCTGTAAAAAATACTGCTACTGCAAAAAAGCAGCTCATCAAAATAGCCTTCTTCATGATTGATTTTTAAATCTGTTAAATAAAATAATGTTAATAACTTGGTATGTTTGATACCAAAATTGGCGGGCAAAGATAGTATTTAGGTTTTTATAAAACAACTAATATATTGTACTTTTGCAGAGATTAGTAAAAGAAAAAATGAAAATATACGTTGGTAAGAGATAGTGTGGATTTTTTTTTCTAAAATTGCTGCTATTCTGGTAATGTCGATTTGATTCAAAAATATTGAAATATAGAAGGTTTATGAGATGGATTTATTTGCTTGTATTATGCATGATGGGAAGCATATATCTAAGTGCACAGACTAAAAATGATACTATAAAACCCGTGAAAGATGAAATCATTTACTTGATGGATGATATCTATAAAGTGTGGAATGGGGTGCAGTACAAATGGGGTTTTCATACAGAAAGAGAAGTCTCTTCTAAGCCTCTATATGATACTATTATGTATCGTTATTTGCACAAGAAGAATTTTGCTTATTATACCATAAGAAAGGGGACTAAGTGGGGCTTGCTGAAAGAAAATAAGGCAGAATGGGTGCCAATGGAATATGATGGCCTCAATTATAACCATAGGGCTACCCCTACCTATATCAGTGCACGAAAAGGTGATAAATTTGGGATCTTGGATACGTTGGGCAAAGAAACTTTAGCTACTATCTATGACGATATTATGAGTGATGGTTTTACCTTCAAGGTACAGAAAGGTGAGTTGTATGGAATATTTGGATTGGATGGGAAAGAGCTGATTCCTGTTTGTTTTGATAAGATAACTATGCACCCTCAGTTTAACCATATAATGGTGCGGAAAAATAAAAAATGGAGTGTCTATAATTGGATAAAAGCGAGTCCTTGTGTGCCTTCTGTAGCTTTTGATCAGTTAGATAATTTTACAAATTATTATGTTGTTCGAAATGGGACTAAATTTGGTTTGTTGGATATTGATGCTAAAGAAATTCTAGCAGTAGAATATGAGTTTTTATCACCATTTTTTCTTAGATATTTGAATACTTTATTAGTTGGAAAGGATAAAAAAGTAGGTCTGTATCGTATAGATGAAGGTAAGGTGATAACAGAGATTCCTATTGAATATGATGATATTTGGGTGGATGAAAAGAATATGAAAATCAAGGTCAAAAAGGGAGATAAGATTGATTATTATTTTAATAATGAGACTTTATTCGATTTGGCTTATAATGATGTTCAATACTATGAACATATTGACCGTGTAATGGTTAAGAAGGGTAGTAAATGGGGAATGTCCAAAGTATCTGGTGAGCTGATGATTCCAATCAAGTATTCTAAAATACATGTTATCAATAAGAACATGTTTATGGTAGAAAAAAGTGGTAAATGGGGTATTGTAAATGCTCGTGGAGATGTTATGTTGCCTACAAGCTATGATGAGTTTGATTTCCGTAAGGAGATGAACATTATGTTTATAGCTAAAAAAGGTAAATGGGGTATTGCTACACTAAATGGCGGAGTTATTTTAGCGCCTAAGTACGATGACTTAGTTGTATTGAAAAATAAAAAGTTTTTGGTAACATCTAATGGTTTGTGGGGTATAGTAGGACCAGGAAATAGGGTAGAAGTACCTGTAGAATACACTAAGTATGAATACAAACCAGGTAAGGATAAAAACATTATCAAATTATTTCACCCTAATGGAACGGTAAAGAAGTATAAATTGGTTAATAGTTTTAGGTAAAAAGTAAGAGAACAGTTGCTAAGGTTTAATAGATAATTAGGATTATGAATTTTATAGTTTTTGATTTAGAGGCTACTTGTTGGGAGACAGAGCAGGAGAAACGACGGAGAAAACAAGAGATTATAGAGATTGGTGCTCTAATGGTAGATGAGGAAGGGGAAACGGTAAGCCGATTCGAAAAATTTGTGCGTCCTGTAGCGCATCCCATGTTATCTGATTTTTGCAAAAAATTGACCAATATTTCACAAATAGATGTGAATAAAGCTGCAATATTTCCAGATGTTATAGAGGATTTTATGGATTGGATTGGCCTCCATGATGGAGAAGAATATTTGCTTTGTTCTTGGGGTTTTTTTGATCGAAAAGCATTGATGAAAGATTGTGAGCAGCATGGATTGGATGGAGAGTGGGCTAGGGAGCATATCAGCCTCAAACATCAGTATCCTAGATTCAAAGGTATTCGGATGCCAATAGGTTTGAACAGAGCTTTGGAGCGAGAGGGGTTTGAGTTTGAAGGAGCAATGCACAGAGGTATTGATGATGCTATCAATTTAGCCAAGATTTTTAAGAAATACCAAACACAATGGAGATATTGATTAGGCAATTTTAGCATTAAAAGTTAAATAGAAAGGAAGCTTATTTTGATGATTGGTCAGGATAAGCTTCTTTTTTTGAACAAGTTTACCAACTAATTCTTATCCTAGCTAGAATTCCCTATCTTGCAGCGCATAATAGCAGTAGTTCATCAATTCTTCAAACACTTTGTTATGCCAAAGACAGATACCAATCAGCATGTTGTGGTTAAAGGGAAAACCTTTGAACCTTTCTTGACTCAAGAAACTATTCAAAATCGTATAAAAGAGTTGTGTGTTCGTATAGATGAACACTATGCAGGCAAAAGACCTATCTTAATAGGTTTGCTCAATGGGTCATTTAGAATTATGGCGGATGTGGTAACTTACCTGAATATTCCTTGCGAAATCAGTTTTGTTAAAATTAAATCTTATGTAGGCGATACTAGCGGAAAAATAGAAATGCCACTAGGAGTGAATGCAGATATAGAAGGGCGAGATGTGATTTTGATAGAGGATATAGTAGATACTGGCAAAACGTTGAGCTTTTTTATCCCTCAACTCAAGGAAAGTAAACCTAAATCTGTTGCACTGTTTACCTTATTGGTAAAACCTGATGCCATGCAGCACGAGGTAAAAATGGATTATGTAGGTTTTGCAGTACCTAATCATTTTCTACTAGGTTATGGTCTTGATTATGA
>JAAEPD010000319.1 GCA_024222455.1 Aureispira sp. | reverse complement strand
GAATACTTTTCCGGGCGGAAGTCCTCTCCTTATTACTATCATTCTTCTCCCAGCGCTTGGTGCGTTGGCTCTAACTTTTATTTCAGATGAAAATAAACAACTTCAAAAAGTAGTAGCATTGAATGTATCTCTAATTACATTTCTTCTATCTTTGACTCTTTGGATTTATTTTGATTCATCTATTTCAGATTTTCAATTTGTATATCACGCAAATTGGCTTAATTCTGCTAATATTCATTTGACTTTGGGTATCGACGGTATTTCTCTATTCTTTGTTATTTTGTCTGCTCTACTAATTCCTATTTGTATTCTAACAGGATGGTCTAGTATTCAAGTTTATCAAAGAGAATACCTAATAGCTCTTCTAATTCTTGAAACCTGCATGATGGCAGTTTTCTGTCTATTGGATGTATTGCTTTTCTATATCTTCTTTGAAAGTGTACTAATTCCTATGTTTATCATTATTGGTGTATGGGGATCGCGTCAAAGAAAGATTCGAGCAGCATATCAGCTATTCTTGTATACTTTGCTAGGATCTGTACTAATGCTTCTAGCAATTCTAATGATTTATTATCAAACCGGAACTACTGATCTTCAAGTTCTATTGACTACAGAATTCAGTGAATCACGTCAAATTCTTTATTGGCTTGCATTTTTTGCATCATTTGCTGTTAAAGTACCAATGGTTCCTGTACATTTGTGGTTGCCAGAAGCACACGTTGAGGCTCCTACAGCTGGATCAGTTATTTTGGCAGGTATCTTGCTAAAACTTGGTACCTATGGATTTTTGAGATTCTCAATTCCATTGTTTCCCGAAGCAACTCTATATTTTACTCCATTGGTGTATACAATGAGCGTAGTTGCCATTATTTATACATCATTGACTACTGTAAGACAAGTTGATCTAAAAAAGATTATTGCTTATTCTTCTGTAGCTCATATGAACCTTGTAAACCTAGGAATGTTCAGTTTGAATGCTCAAGGGGTTGAAGGAAGTTTGTTGCTAATGCTAGGACATGGACTGGTTTCACCTGCTCTTTTCCTATGTATTGGAGCACTATACGATCGACATAAAACTCGTCTTGTACGTTATTATGGTGGATTGGTACATACTATGCCTGTATTTGCTGCTGTTTTCCTATTTTTCACAATGGGGAACATTGGACTACCAGGTACAAGTAACTTTGTAGGAGAATTCCTAGTACTTGCAGGATGTTATCAAACTAATAGTATTGTTGGTGCACTAGCAACCACTGGAATGATTTTGGCTGCTGCTTATGCTTTGTGGTTGTATAACCGTGTTGTATTTGGTATGTCAAAACCAGAATATATTAATTCATTCTCAGATTTGAACCGTAGAGAACTAGCTATGTTCCTACCATTGATTATTTGTACTCTATGGATGGGAATTTACCCTGAAGTATTCTTGAATGAAATGCATGCTTCTGTAGCAAGCTTGATCCAACATGGGTCTTTTCGTTAATAACGATAAAATAAATAGCGCACATCTACTTCTATCAAAATTAGAATATGAAGTGCAGAATTACATAATAACTTTATTGTGTAGTTTTCTTAGTCTAGTCACTTACTCTACGGTGAACTTGATTAAATAAGTTATATAATT